>JAFQZS010000039.1 GCA_017405765.1 Clostridia bacterium | reverse complement strand
TATCGTTACCGCTACAGGCTCTGCCGTAGCCGCTTTTATCGTTTCCGCCGTAGCGTCGTAGCCTGTCGAGTAATTCTTTCCTACATATGAGCGTATCGTATACGAATACGTCTTGCCTTCCGTTACCGTATCGTCGGTGTAGGACGTGTCCGTCGTGCTTGAAACAAGCACTGTCCACTTGCCCGTGCCGAGCTTACGATAAATGCGGTATCCGTCTACGCCTTCGGCTTCGTTCCAGCTTAACGATACAGCGCCGTTCTCATATTTTATCGCGCTTATCGTTACCGCTACAGGCTCTGCCGCAGGCTTTATCGTAACTGTGACCGCCGTTTCGTCATATCCGGGACTGTATATGCCGTTCGTGTGCGCGCGCACCGTATATCTGTATGTTTTGCCTACGCTTACGTCGGTATCGGTATACTTATTATCCGCAGTATCAGAAAGCAGCACCTTCCATGCGCCGGTGCCTGTTTTTTTGTATATGCGGTAACCGTCCACGCCCAAAGCCCCGTCCCATGTAAACTCTACGCTGTTTTCGGTCGCCGTTACGGCGTTTATTTTCACCGCGTTCGGCTTTGCGTACGTCACTGTCGCCTTTGTAAGGCGGGTATTGCCGGAGCCGACATTGATGGCTTTCCATTCGCCCTCGCTTCCGTTAAACGAAACCGCCGCAAGCTTCGTGCAGCCGTAAAACGCGCTCGCGCCGATCTCTTTTACGCTTTCGGGTATCGTTACCGACAAGAGATTGCTGCATCCGGCAAGCATGGAGGGCGCAATCTGCGCGGGTCCCTCGGGGATGGCTATATTGTCAAGCCCCGTGCAGCCAAAGAAGGCCGCCTCGCCTATGGACTTCACGCTTGCGGGTATCGTGACCGCCGTAAGCTTGCTGCAGTCGGAGAAGGCGGACGGTGCTATCGCCGCCGTGCCCTTAGGTATCTCATACGCGCCCGCAACGCCCGCGGGGTACTGAACGAGCGTCGCCCCGTCCGCCGTAAAGAGCGCGCCGTTTGCCGAAACGAAGGATTTGTTGCCTTCAGCTATATTAAAGCCCGTAAGCTTTGTACAGCCGCCGAACGCGCCCGCGCCTATTTCGGTCACGGTTGCCGGTATCGTCACGGACGTAAGCGCGCTGCAGCGCTCGAACGCCGCGTCGCCTATCGAAGTAATGCCGTTCGGGATTGTCACTTTCGAAAGCTTTGCGCAGCCCGCGAAGGCGCGTTCGCCTATGGCCGTGACCTTGACGCCGTTTATCTCGGTCGGTATAACGACCGACGTAACGGTATCCTCCGCGCCCGTCACCGTGCCGGTCTTGTAGTTAAAGAAGATTTGGCCGCCCGAAGCGTCGTACGTCATGACGCCGTCGGTGAGAAGCGTAGCGTTGTTAAGCGGGTCGTTCCCGCTTTCAATCGTTATTTCCTCCCACTGCGCGCGGCTTCCGCCGTAGAATATGTATTGCAGATTGGTGCAGTCTTGGAAGGTGTTTTGGGTTATTTGGGTCGTGGTTGCAGGGATAGTTATGGTTTTTATGTTGCTGCAATGACTAAAAACTGAATGCCCATAGTTATCATTGCCTATAATTTTAATGCCCTCACCGAATGAAACAGATGTAAGATTATCGCACCAAGCGAACGCCTCTGCACCTATGTTTATCACACTTCCCGGGAATTCTACTGATACCAAATCATGACATCTTTTAAACACTGAATCAGCAATACTGGTTACTCCTTCCGGTATTTTAAGTTCAGTTACTTTTTTACCGTTTAAGTATAAATGGTCTGCACATTCCAAAGGATTTAATATAAGATTATAATCGTCAAAGAAGTCAATTCGGCACCAAGCCCCAACATCACTTATGATCACTCTCTCAAGTTCAGGCGTATAAGACAAATCTTCGCCATAATCAATAACCGCCCCCATTTTTTTTACACTTGATGGGATAGTCAACGATCTAAGATTACTGCACGCAACGAAAACATTTGTACCTATATTCTCCACACCTTCAGGAAGCACTAATGACGTAAGGCTACTGCAACTATAGAACGCATAATCACCTATACTTGTCACGCTCGTCGGTATAGTCACTGATGTAAGAGCGCTGCAGCCCGAAAACGCACTGGCAAGTATGCTTGTCACTCCTGCGTGAATCGTAACAGATGAAAGACTGCGGCAATTCTTGAAAGCATTGTTACCTATCGACGTTACAGACACGCCAAGTATGCTTCCGGGAATCTCTGCCGCCGTTATGGTGTTATCCGCTTTCGTTATCGTGCCGGTCTTTACATTGAACGACAGATCGCCGCCCTCAACGGGATATTTTACGACGTTGCCGTATTCATACGTCTTGTTTGCATTTTTAAACGTGTTGTTGCCCGTGGCGCTTATAGTTATAAGCGACCAGTCGTATTCCTTTCCTTCGTAGTACACATCTTCAACGGCGTTGCATAAATAGAACGCGCCGCTTGCCACGGTCGTAAGGCTTTTGGGGGCCACTACTGTTTCCAGCGCGCCGCAGCCGCCGAAGGTATATTCTCCTATGCGTGTCACGCCTTCGGGAATGATTATGCCCGTAAGGCTCTCGCATTCGCTGAAGGCATAATTGCCTATGGATGTTACGCCCGCCGAAAGACTTACCTCTTTAAGATCGGCGCAGCCCTCAAACGCATTTGCGCCTATCGAAGTCACGCTAACGCCCGCGATCTTCTCCGGTATGTAAGCCGCGGTAATACCGTTATCCGCGCCCGTCACCGTGCCGGTCGATTTGTCGAAATATATATTGCCGCCCTCAACATGATAGCTCACGCTGTCGCCGTCGGACGCATAATTTATCGTTGCATTATTAAGCGCGCTGTTGCCCGCGTTTATCGTCACGTTCTCCCAGTCGGCCGCGCTGCCCTCGTAGTAAACCGTCATATCACCACAGCCCGAAAAGGCGTTCTTCTGCACGCTCTTAACGCTTGCGGGTATGGTTATCTCGCTTTTACCTCTCGGGCAGCGGATAAGCGTCTTCATCGTCTTTGAATAAAGCGTACCGTCGTATGAGGAAAACGTCGTGTTATCGGAGTCAACGTCTATAGAGGCAAGCAATTGTCCGTTCGTCGCCGCCGTATTTATGGATGAAACGGCAGCGCCGTATATTTTTGCCGGGATATTTATAGCCGTTACACCCGCATCAGCGCTTGTTACAGCGCCTGTGCTTTTGTCAAAATATATATTGCCGCCTATTGCCGGATAAGGCGCTACGCTATTATGCATATAATATATTGTTGCGTTTGTTAAATATTCATTGCACCCTTCGATACTTATACTGCTCCAACTGTTATCATCGCCGCCGTAAAATACCGACGTTAGGCCGCTGCAACCTTCGAACGCACCATAGCCTATGCTCGTCACGCTGTCGGGTATAACTACCGTCGTAAGACTGCCGCAACCCCAGAATGCTCCTCCGCCTATGCTCGTCACATTTTCAGGAATTACTATTGATGTAAGGCTTTCGCAACTACCGAATGCACCGTTACCTATACTCGTCACGCTTGACGGTATCGTTACAGACGTAAGATTGATACATCCACCGAAAGTACTGCCAATGCTCGTCACGCCCTCGGGTATCGTCACCGAAGTAAGGCCGCTGCAGTTCTCGAACGCAGAGTTGCCTATGCTCGTCACACCCTCGGGAATTACTACCGTCGTAAGACTGCTGCAGCAGTCGAACGCATACTCGCCTATACTCGTCACGCCTTCGGGAATTACTACCGATTCAAGACTGCTGCAGTACGAGAACGCCTCCCCTCCTATGCTCGTTACTCCTTCGGGGATCACTATTGACTTAAGCCTGCTGCATTTACGGAACGCACTGTCGCCTATTTCCTTCACAGGTGCGCCGTTTACCTTCGTCGGTATATCCGCCGCCGTAACGCTCTCATCCGCGCCGGTTACTGTTATTGCGTTATTCGACACGCGATAATAAATATTGCCGCCCTCTACGGCATATGCAATATCATTTTGTTCAACATTATACGTATTCGCTAACCCCATCACGGGCAGCATGGTTATGACCATGACTATCGCCACGATAAGGCTTATGATCTTCTTCTTCAAAATTTACTCATTCCTTCCTTGCTTTATTTATCTATGTAAGCGCGAATATTTCGCCGTTGTTTTTATTTTCTCGTATGCGTCTCACCGGCTGTTATTCCAAACGTCCCCTTTTTTGTCATTCTGAGGCGCGCCTTTTTTGTCATTCTGAGGCGCAAAGCGCCGAAGAATCCTAATGCTTAAAGATCCTTCGCTCCGCTCAGGATGACAAAGGGGTATGCGTCTCCCCGTCCGTCATTCCAAAGGAGTGCGCGGAGCGACCGTGAGGATCCGTTTTCTCTTGCCGGGCATTACTGATCGCCGTGTAATTTTGCTGACGCTCGAGACGACAGCTTTTACTTTATCATGTCGTAAAAACAGCTAAAATAACGCAAATTCGCAAAAAAGCATCATCTTTGCTTCCGCTTTTTGCCTTTTCTGCGCCTGTTTAACTGAAAAAAGCCCGCATTTCCCCTGCTTTTCTTACGATTTTGCCATAAAAAGTTGGGGAAAAAAGTATACTTTTGTCACCACTTAAAAACTGACTATATTTTGACAATATGAGTATAGCACACTACTAATTGTTGTGCAAGAACGAGTGGGGGAAAAAAGTAGACTTTTTCCCCCACTCAGACAGACGATCCAGTCATTTCCAAATTGTTTTTCTTATAATTAAAAAGTAATTAAAAAGCGCCTCTGCAAAGGGGCGCTTTAAAAGCGAAAAGCCGTCCCAAAAAAGAGGGACGGCTTTTTGATTCTGTATTATTCCGCAAGCCACTCCGGCGGAGTTGACTGATCGGCTTCGGGCGCAGGCTCCGGCGCAGGCTCCGGCTCGGGTGCGGGAGTCGGCTCCGGCGCAGGTTCGGGCGCAGGTTCAGGCTCGGGCGCAGGTTCAGGCTCGGGTGCGGGAGTCGGCTCGGGCTCCGGCGTAGGCTCCGGCGTCGGTTCAGGCTCGGGTGCGGGAGTCGGCTCGGGCTCCGGCGTAGGCTCCGGCGCAGGTTCAGGTGTGGACTGCGAGCCCGGATTTACGAGCACTATCTTATTTACGGGCGAATATGTAGTATCGTTTATCTTTACGGTCTTTTTAGTGCCGTCGGGATACTTCGCCGTTCTGTAAAGCGTAGCGGAGAATCCGTTCTGCCCCGACTGCGAAACCTTCTGCGAACCCACGGCTATAGACGTATCTACGCGCTCTATAACGGAATACTGCGTAGAACCGTATGTTTCGGAATAAAGCTCATATGTCGGCTCGCCTCCGGCTGCTTTTGTGCCCTTTATCTTTACCGTAAGCGTTGAACCGCTTACGCTGCACTCTATCTTTATCGGGGTGCTTCTGTTGTTCTTAAATCTGAAATCTATCGCGCCCCATGCTACCGTTGCATCAAACGCGGGCTTAACGTATGATACGGAGAAACGATGGCTGCGTCTCTGAGTTATCGTGAGATCCTGCACTTTAAGCGCGGCCACATATATCGTAGAGGATACCTGGCATATGCCGCCGCCCACGCCGTCAACTATCTCGTTTGCGGTGTAGATCTTAGCCTCTTTAAATCCGGTCGCCTCGGTTCGCGGTCCTACCGTGCCGTTAAATGAGAACTCCTCGCCGGGATTTAAAACCTTGCCGTTTATCTTCGACGCCGCAAGCTTTATGTTATGCGTTCTGTTGACAACGCTTGTAAGCGTCGTCGAGAAGGTGGAAAGCGTATCCTTGAATATGCCGCCTGACGAGGATGACTCTCCTGTATCAAGCATGGCCGTAGTCACCGCAGGAGCGGTCAGCGTCACCGGAATGGTATACTCTGCGTACAGATCTTCGCTTATCATAGAGCGCGCCTTCTCAAGATCAAAGCTTACGCCCATAACTTCCTTCTTTATCGTCTTAACGCCGTTTGCATCGGTCACGATGGCCGCGTTTTCGGGCTCATGCACTACCTCGGCGTAGATTTTGTCAATATCTATCGGCGCAGCAGGCTCAGTCGTCATAACGCACTCCACCTTGTCGAAGGAATGCTCAAGGACCGACTTTATAATGGCGTCGCGCGTCGCCGCAACGTCTACCGTCTGACGCTCCTTGCCGGGTACTATAACGAGCGAACTGTCAACGATGGAGTACGACGGCTCGTTTGAAACGGCTTCCTCCTCGCCCGACACATCCATAAGCAGCGTCTCAAGCTTTTCCGCATCGCAGGTAAGGTCGCTGTCGACCGAAACCCCGCGCGAACGTATCTGATAGTACTCAAGCACGGCGGAAAGCGCGCCCTGGTCGTTGTCACCGCCCATTCTGCCATACTGATACGCCTTTTTGTAAAGATCGTCGGCGTCATAATGAACGTCAAAATCCTTAAGACTTATTACGGTGCTTGCTTCCGAATCGGGCGAAACTACTTCTATAGAAGCATCATCTATATCGCTTTGCACGTTCTGTACCAGTTTGACTATATCGCGCTGAGTCATACCGCCGAGATCGGTTTCACCGAATTTTACGCCGGATGCTACCGCGTCCGACCGCCACAGTTTTATGGGCCCTATCAATAAAGCCGCCAACACGACGATAACGCAGATAACTACGATAAGGATAACTTTGCTGGATTTCTTCATCTTGCGCTTTCCGGGAGTCGCTTTCGAGTCCTTTTTCGCAGCGCTTGCTTCTTTTACGGCGTTTGCGGCAGCGCTTGAGCGCTCTTGCAAATTTGCGCCGTTATCATCATGTAAATTGCTCAAGGGAATGACCTCCAAAACTAAACTGAATAAAGTATATCACCTATTGTGGAATAAATCTAGCAATTTTTGAAATTTGCGCATAAAATAATACGCTGTTTATGCCATATATAAAACAGTTATCGAACATTTTTGCAAAAACATCAATAAAACCGCATAAAATTTCAGATTTTCGGTAAAAATACATATTGAATAAATCCATAAAGCATATTAGAATGGTAGGCAATTAAAGGGATGATATACTATGAAGGACAAACATATAAAAAGAACAGTAATGATCAGCTTGTTCGCTGCCCTCGTCTGTGTTGCAACAATGGTGATCCGCATACCCTCTCCAACAGGCGGCTACATAAATCCCGGCGACGCAGTCGTGCTGCTTGCGTCATTTCTGTTGGGGCCTGTTTGGGGAGCCGTTGCAGCAGCGATAGGATCAGCTATGGCCGATATTTTTTCGGGATACGCTGTATATGCGCCCGCAACCTTTATAATCAAGGGGCTCATGGCGCTGGCGGCCGGAAATATCGTGATGATCATGAAGAACAGAAAAACCTTATCGATGCTTATCGCCGGAATTATCGCAGAAGCAATAATGATAGTCGGGTATCTCGTATTTACTGCGTTCGTTCTCGGGTTGGGTGCGGGAGCGTTGGCCGAGGTAAGCGGCAATCTCGTTCAGGGAATATTCGGTATTGTCGCAGGCAGCGCGCTGTACGGAGCGCTAATGAAGATACCTTACGTCACAAAAATGACGGAAGCGTTCAAAGAAAAGGCCGAAAAACCGATCAAAATGAAAGCCGCAGAAAAGAAGTAGAGAAACGTGCATGCAGCGAATCCGTTCGCTGCATGCTTTTTGTTTTCATAAAAAGAACGCGTCTTACCGTGTTTTGAAGAAAGCACGGAAGGCGTGTTTTTGATTATGTAAACCTCAGGGGGAGGCACGGAACAGCGCCCACAGAATGCGTTCTGTTTTTCAATTATTTATGAAGTCAATCCTTCATATATATTTTTACAACTATCTTGTGAAAGTCTCCGCTCGTCTCATTCAGAAATACTTCGCCGTAAAGCCATTTTCCCGCATCCATAAGGCGGGCGAATATCTTGTTTTGCGTCGTTGGCACGTAGCCGAGCTTAACGCCGCCCGTTCCCGCTTTTCTCTCGACATCTATCCTTATTGCGTACTTGTCGACCTTATTGGCAGCTTCTCGCACCAACTTTACACGTTCTCCCTTTTGCAGCGAAGCGCAGATCACATCGATATTCGCAACGTGATTCGTTCCTGCCACCTCGATGCCGTAGAGAAAAATATCGTTCTCAAATGGGAGAGGCGCGTGGGGGCGGATATGCGCTTCGGGCTTATTATCGTTCGGTCTTAAGATAATATCAGGCATTTTTCTTTAACTCCTCTATGCGATCACGATAAGCGGTCGCGCTTCGGCGCGTATATTCCAGGCTTTCTCTGAGCCGCTGCTTCTCTGCTTCCCTTTTGGCAGGATCGGCAAGCATCTCTTTTTTACTATACATATAGCTGTTTTTCACACTTTTTATCTCAGAGCGCAAATGACGCGCGATCCCGATCAGGCGCTGCTTCTCTGTGATGAGCGTATCGGATAAATCGCCCGCATCGGCGGATACGTCTGCTTCAAACATACCCTCTATCTCGCTCAGCGTCTGAATATCGCGCTCCTTATATGCGATAATAGCCTTTTTGAACAGTTCTTTTGTTGCCTCGTCCTGATTGGGGTGCAGATCGGGATGCATCGCCTTTACGATTTTGCGATAGAGGCGCTTAAGCTCCTGCTCCATTGACTCCGCAGGCTCATCCTCGTCTTTCCCGCCGCCGAAAACGAATTGGATCGTCGGTTCTTCGTCATCCGAACCGGGAAGCCTGCTCTTTTTTCACTCCTGCTTTACCTGCTCCGATATTTTGCTAAGAAAATATTCAAGAAAATCATCGAAGGTCTTATTATCCGCCTGCACTTTGATATCTATCGTTGCTTCGTCTATCTCTTCTTCACGGTTTACGGCGGCCTGCATCATCTGCAGCTTCTGCTTAAGCATGAGAAGTTCTCTCTCTGCTTTCTTAAGCTCTGCTTCAAGCATCCCAAAGCTGCGCAGATACGCCTGTTCTATCTCCTTCATCTCTACGTTCACAAGATGCTCACGCTCCACGACGAGCGACGCAATGAGCTCACGCAAGGCGCGGATCTCATTTTTGAGCCTGTCGGCATCGCTCACGTTATCAAAGCGCAGCTGCAGCGCCGTTTCGGCTTCCGCCGCATACCGTTTCTTATTCTCCTCGTTCCGATTTGCTTCCGCAAACTTTTCGATAAACGAAATCTCTTCAAAAATGGCGTCGGCTGCCGCGCTAAGCTCATACGCCGAGGTTGCTTCCATAGCGTCAAAGCAGAGAAGAGCGACCTCTTTAAGCCTTTGAGCGACATTTTTATACACATTGCTGCCCTTGCCGTCTGCAATACTCAAAAGAGCGTTCGCCGTCATAAGGGCAGTCACTGCGGCGTCGCATATGACGACGTCCGACGTTTTTTTCGCTTCCTCATCGTATTCATTTTTCGGGCGGGCCGCATACGCACCGTCTACCGCCGCCCTGATCGAAAATATATTCCTTATCAGCTCATCTGGTATCGACGCCATACTCTTATCATCCTTATAACTCATATCATCACAAAAGCTGTAAAATAATAATAACTCAATAATATATACAAGGCAACTCCCGCAGTGTTTTACACAGAAACAAGCGGCAACAGCTGTCATTTTGCCTCCAAAACTTTAGGGATCTATATTTAGACGCAAAACGGAAGCCTTTGGTTCATTACAGCCGTAAAAGCCTTAAAAGCCTTAAAAACATAAAAAAAGAACACGAAAACTCGTGCTCTTAAAAGAAAAGAAGCCGGCACAGACCTATTTTCCCAAGACGTCGCCATCTAAGTATCGTCAGCACTGATGAGCTTAACCTTCGTGTTCGGAATGGGAACGGGTGGATCCTCATCGTAATTAGCACCGGCTGCTTCTTTATGTAAATATGCTCTCGCATATCTCATACATATTTAATTCTTTGGTGACCCGTAGGAGAATCGAACTCCTGTTTGCGGCGTGAGAGGCCGCCGTCTTAACCGCTTGACCAACGGGCCACGTCTCGCCCAAGGCTTACTCCAGAGGCCAGATGTCTCTCTGACCTCTGACTCTTCGCCTTTTGGTGCACCTTCAGGGACTCGAACCCGGGACCCACTGATTAAGAGTCAGTTGCTCTACCAACTGAGCTAAAGGTGCATATCAGCTTTATTTCATCTTGCTTAATGAAACTTACCGTTCCACGATCGCAAGTCGTTGCTCGCCTCCGCTCTGCACCGCCTTCGGCGGGTTGCTTCGGCACAACCTCCTGCGAGAGGCCGTACCAGCTGAGCTAAAGGTGCATATCAGCTTTGCTTTGAACTTAAGATACCTCCGTACCTTCAAAACTAAACAATATATCTCAAAGTTACCGCGAAACTCTTTTTGGTCAAGCCCTCGACCTATTAGTATCGGTCAGCTTAACATGTTGCCATGCTTACACCTCCGACCTATCTACCATATAGTCTACATGGGGTCT
>JAFQZS010000038.1 GCA_017405765.1 Clostridia bacterium | reverse complement strand
GTTCACAGAGGGCCAGACCGAGCCGCGCCGAATTTGAGAAAGCCTCGTCGCCTACGGCTCCTCGTCTTTCTCAAATTCGCACATATAACCTTCGTCATATTTTTTCGGGTGAAGTGTCACACATCATTGACGACTCTACACTTTTGTAAAATACATGAACTATTTTATGTTGACTTTAAAAGTGATACATCATAAAATTATATAAAGACAAAATTTTGGGAGTGTATTTTGAATGAGCGAAATCAACACAATAGTAGTAAAGGTCGGCTCCTCTACGATAACGCATAACGGCGGCGGGCTTGACCTTCTCCATATATAAAAGCTGGTGCGCACATTGTCCGATTTTCAGAATATGGGCAAAAAAGTAGTGCTCGTATCCTCCGGCGCCGTTGCCGTGGGCGTATCTAAGCTGGGACTTGACAAAAAACCGAAGGACACTCCCGGAAAGCAGGCCGCCGCGGCCGTCGGTCAATGCGAGCTTATGTTTATATATGATAAGTTCTTCTCGGAATACAACAATTCCGTAGCCCAAGTGCTTTTAACAAAGGACGCGACCGAGGATCCGATTCGTCGGCAGAACGTAATAAACACATTGAACCGCCTCATGGAATCGCGCGTTATACCCATAATCAATGAAAACGACACAGTTTCCACAGAGGAGCTTGAATTCGGCGACAACGACACGCTTTCGGCCATAGTCGCAACGCTTGTAGGCGCGGATACGCTAGTGCTTCTTACCGACGTTGACGGGCTCTACGACAAAAATCCGCAAAAGAACGCGCGAGCGCGCCGCATACCCGTAGTGCTCAAGATAAACGAAGATATAATGTCGCTTGCAGGCGATTCGGAAAGCGACGTAGGCACGGGCGGCATGATAACAAAGCTTCACGCCGCAAAGATCGCTACTTCTCACGGCATAGATATGTATATCGCGTCGGGCAGCGATCCGGCTATACTTTACGATATATTGGAGGGCAAGAGCGTAGGAACGCTCTTTGTAGCCAGCGAACTAAATGAAGAAAAAACCGAATAAAGGAGAAAACGCCATGCTTGAACAAATGGGAAAAAACGCAAAGCTTGCATCAAGGCAGCTTTCGGGCCTTTCGACAAAACAGAAAAACGACGCGCTTAAGCTCATATCCGACGAGCTTATGCTCCAAAAGGACAAGATCCTCTCTGCCAACGCAGAGGACATAAAAAAAGCTAAGGACAACGGCATATCCGACGTTATGATAGACCGCCTTATGCTCAGCGACAAACGTATAGAGGGAATGTGTTCGGCAATTGGCGAGCTTATCGCGCTTGACGATCCCGTGGGCGAGGTCATTTCCATGACAAAGCGCCCAAACGGTCTGCTTATCGGTCAGAAGCGTGTGCCGCTTGGCGTTGTTGCAATAATTTTTGAGTCGCGTCCCAACGTATCGGTAGACGCGGCCACCATATGCCTTAAAACTTCCAATGCGGTCATCTTACGCGGCGGCAAGGAAGCGATAAACTCAAATATCGCACTTTCCGAGGCGATGCGCGACGCGCTGAAAAAGGCGGGACTGCCGCGCGACGCCATTCAGCTGATACACGACACGAGCCGCGATACCGCAACAAAGCTTATGCGCCTCAATAAATACGTTGACGTGCTCATACCGAGAGGCGGCGCCGGTCTTATCCGCGCCGTTGTAGATAACGCCAATGTGCCTGTTATTGAAACGGGCGTGGGCAACTGCCACGTTTTCATTGACGAGACGGCGGATTTCGATATGGCGGTAAATATAACTGATAATGCCAAAACGCAGCGTCCCTCCGTTTGCAACGCGATAGAGAGTCTCCTTGTACATGAAAAGATAGCAAAAGAGATACTGCCGCTTGTGGATGCGCGCTTAAAGGAACACAATGTTGAGATACGCGGCTGCGAAAAGACGTGCGCTATACTCAGCGACGCAAAGGCCGCTTCCGACGAGGATTATTATACCGAGTTTCAGGGGTATATACTTGCGGTAAAGGTGGTTTCCGGCATTGACGAGGCGATAGCGCATATAAACAAATACGGCTCAGGTCACAGCGAATGCATAATAACCGAGTCGTATAAGAACAGCCAGAAATTTTTGGAGGATATAGACGCCGCAGCCGTTTATGTAAACGCTTCGACGAGATTTACCGATGGCGGCGAGTTCGGACTCGGCGCGGAAATGGGCATCTCAACACAGAAGCTCCACGCGCGCGGCCCGATGGGACTTTGCGCCATGACAAGCACGAAGTTCATCATTTACGGCGACGGACAGATAAGATAAGAGAGAAAATACGAGAAAAGAGACGCCGGTCGCGTCTCTTTTTTATATGCATTTTTTCCTGAAGTCAAGGGGGCTTTAAAACTGCGTTCCAAGACTTCCAAAATGGCTTCCCCTTTGGAGTAAGGCTTTGGCTTACTTTCGGCGGGGCCTTGTGTCGGGCGCACTGTGCGACGCGGCGATCTGTGATCTTTGGCTTTGGTGGCGTATTAGACCGCGCGCCCGAAGGGGTAACCTTCGGGCGCGCGTTGTATTATCTTACTTATCGCTTTCGTCTGCGGGCGCGTCGCCTGCGTCGGACTTCGGCGCGGGCTTCGGCACGTCGTCCTCGTCAAGCACGGGCTCGTTGTAATCCGTCACGTCCTCTTCAACGTCATCTTCGTCGTTATGCGGGCGCACCTTTCTTGCGCCCGGCGCGGGCGGATAATGCGACGGACGGCGCGACGCCGGCGGAATAGGTATCACACGGGGCGGCTCGCTCTTTTTCGGCTCGGGCTTCTTTATGAGCGACATCGGATCGTCGCTGTTCAAAAGCAGCTCGAAACGCTCGCCGTCCAGCTTTTCCTCCGCCATCAGCGCGGCGGCTATTATATGAAGCTCGTTCATATGCTCCGTAAGTATCTGTGTGCATTTCTCATAAGCTTCGTTTATAATGCGGCGTATCTCATCGTCGATCTCGCTCGTTATCTTTTCGCTTATATGCTTTCCGGTCGAAAAGTCGCGTCCTAAGAATACCTCGCCGCCCGTATCGCCGTAATTTATCGGGCCGATGCGGTCGCTCATACCGTAAGTGGTTACCATACTGCGCGCAGACGAGGTCGCTCGCTCTATGTCGTTCGACGCGCCTGTAGAGATATCGTCAAGCACGAGCTTCTCTGCGACTCTGCCGCCGAGCAGTACTACGATACTCTCGAAGATCTCCTTTTTCGACATATATGACTTATCCTCCTTAGGAAGCGACAGCGTATAGCCGCCTGCGCGTCCTCTGGGGATTATCGATATCTGATGGACGGGGTCCGTCGTAGTAAGATGGCGCGTAACTATCGCGTGTCCCGCCTCATGGTACGCGGTAAGCCGCTTCGACTTTTCGCTCATCACGCGCGAATGCTTTTCGGGGCCTGCAATGACCTTTATCATGGCCTCTTCAAGCTCCTGCATACCTATGGAGCGCTTATTCTTTCTTGCCGATAAAAGCGCCGCTTCATTTAAAAGGTTCGCAAGGTCGGCGCCCGTAAAGCCTGCCGTCGTCTTTGCCACGACCTCGAAGCTTACATCCTTGTCGAACGGCTTCCCGCGCGCATGAACGTGAAGTATCGCCTCGCGTCCCTTAACGTCGGGATATCCTACATATATCTGACGGTCGAAGCGTCCCGGACGAAGGAGCGCCGGGTCAAGTATGTCGGCGCGGTTCGTCGCCGCAATAACGATAACGCCCTCGTTCGCGCCGAAGCCGTCCATTTCAACGAGGAGCTGATTAAGCGTCTGCTCGCGCTCGTCATGTCCGCCGCCGAGTCCCGCGCCGCGGTGACGTCCCACGGCGTCTATTTCGTCGATGAATATGATACACGGCGAATTCTTCTTTGCCTGATCGAACAGATCACGCACACGCGATGCGCCGACGCCGACGAACATCTCAACAAAGTCGGAGCCCGATATCGAGAAGAACGGTACGCCCGCTTCGCCCGATACGGCCTTTGCGATAAGCGTTTTACCTGTTCCGGGAGGGCCTACGAGCAATACGCCCTTCGGTATGCGCGCGCCCAGCTCCGTGAATTTATGCGAATCTTTAAGAAAGTCTACGACCTCCTTAAGCTCCTCCTTTTCCTCGTCAGCTCCGGCCACGTCGTTGAAGGTGACCTTCTTCTGATTGTCCATAGCAAGCTTTGCCTTGGATTTGCCGAAGGACATGACCTTGCCTCCGCCGCCGCCCTGCGACTGATTCATCATGAAGAACCAGAACACTATGATTATGACCATGAACACCGCGTAAGGTATCATGCTCATCCACCATGACGGCTGGAATTCCTGCGGGAAGTCGAAGCTTTTTATTATGCCCTCGTCGTACTGACGGTTGTACGTCTCCTTAAAATCCTCGACGAACATATCCGCGCTTCTTAAGCGGAATATGAGCGTCTCGTCGTCCTTCGTCGTGACCGTGAGCGTAAGCCCGTCAACGACAAATTCCGATACCTGCTCATCCGCGAAAAGCTGACGCAGCTCGGAATAGGGCATTACCTTCGTCTCGGTCGTTGAAGGCTGGCGCATCGTAGAGATAGCCAAAACGAGAAGTATCATAAGTACTATATAGAAACCGTACGCCCGGAAATTCTTTTTCAAAATGCTTTCACTCCTTACTGTGTACCATGAAATACGCTAATTGTATATTTCGGGTTTGAGTACGCCGATATACGGAAGATTGCGATATCTGTTTCCGTAATCAAGGCCGTAGCCCACTATGAACTCGTCGGGTACGTCAAATCCGGTATATTCCGCTTTAAGCTCTGTGCGCCTTCTTGAAGGCTTGTTGAATATCGAGACTATCTTTACGCTTTTCGGATTTCTCGATAGAAGCAGCTTCTTTACATAGGAAAGCGTAAGCCCCGTGTCTATGATGTCTTCTATTATAAGTATGTCGTAACCGGAAATGTCGAAATTGAGGTCGCGCGTTATCTTTACATTTCCCGAAGTGACCGCGCCCGAACCGTAGCTCGACGCCGCCATGAACTCAACTCTCACGGGCAGCTCTATTCTGCGTATAAGGTCGCTCAAAAATACGGCGGAGCCATTCAGAATGCCTACGCAGAGAAGCCTTTTTCCTGTGTAATCGCGCGTTATCTCGGCGCCCAGCTCGCAGACGCGACGCGCTATTTCGGTCTCGCTGTAAAGTATGGTCTTTATATCTTCGTGCATAAGGATTAGCTCCTTTTTAGTTGAATTGTTTTATCGGCGACGCCTTGAAGCATATGACGCGCTTCGTGTCGGGCGTTACGGCGGCTTTCGCCGAGGGCCGCATCACAGGGCATACCCACAATATATCGCCGCCCGAGCGAAGCACCGGCAGACGCGCCCGGAGGAATGCGGGTATCTTCTCGTCCTGCATGAATCGTTTCACGCTGCGCTTTCCCGCGCCCGCGAAAGGATAAAAAACGTCGCCCTCTTTTCGCTCCGTAAAAAAAGCTTCAGAGGACATTATATCATAGTCCATATACAAAATTCCATTAATTTTTTTTAAATTCTGCGTATAATTTTTTACTTTATATGAAATTTTTATCCCCGCCGAGTAAAAATAAAGCGTATCCTCGCTTTTATCTACCGGAAAAACAAAACTTTCGGGCTTTTCTTCTTTTAAAAAGTATATGCGTCCGTAAGACGACTCGAGGCGTGCGCCGTGCGAGAGCGTCTCCGAATAATTGCCTTCTTTTTCGTATATCGCCCGCATCGCCCGTGAAACGGCAGTAAAATCGGGCTCTTCGCCGCATACGCGGACGCATGCAGCCGACACAAGGCGCGAAAGCACCGCCTCCGGCAAAACCGAAAGCGCGCCTCTCTCAAACGATATATAAGCGCCGCGGTCGTCGCTTTCTTTCATTATCTTTTCGGCCTCGGCGTGAAGATACGTCTCGTCGCGCGAAAAGATCGCAGCGCTGCGCGCGGCGGTATCGACAAACGAGGGATTCATTCTTTCGATAAGCGGTATAAGCTCGGCCCGCACGAAATTGCGCGTATAGGCCGTGTCGGCGTTCGTCTCGTCCGTCATGAATGAAAGTTTGGCTTTTTCTGCGTATGCAAGCACGTCCGCCTTTTTTATGTCTAAAATGGGGCGAATGACTGCGCCGCGCCTGTACGGTATGCCGCTAAGCCCGCGCGCCGACGCGCCGCGTACAAAATTTAAAACAAGCGTTTCGGCGTTGTCGTTTTTGTTATGCGCCGTGGCGCAGATGTTAAGGCCGCGCTCCTTCATTATTTGGGAAAACGCCTCGTATCTTACGTCGCGGCCGCATTCTTCAAGTCCCACTTTGCGCACTCTTGAAAGCGCGGGCACGTCGATACGCCTTATATGGAGCCTTACGGCGTATTTTTCGCACAGCTCTTTGCAGAACTGCTCGTCGCGCCCCGCCGTAGGACGTATCATGTGATTTATGTGCGCCGCCTCAAGCGTTATATCCCGCTCGGAGGCAAGGCGCAAAAACAGATGGAGCATAACGACGGAATCGCTTCCTCCCGAAAGCGCCAAAAGTACGCGGTCGCCGGTATTAACGAGCGCGCGCGAGTCTATAGTATTAAGAAACGTATCGTAAACCTTGTCATTCATCTGTGCGTTTCCATTCTATCGTATCAAAGCGAGTGTAGCGTCCGTCCCACGAAAGCTCTATCATGCCTGTCTCGCCGTGGCGGTTTTTTGAGACGATGACCTCGCAGACGTTCTGCTTCTCCGTTTCTTTGTTGTAATAATCCTCGCGGTAAAGCATGAGCACCATGTCGGCGTCCTGCTCTATTGCGCCCGATTCTCTGAGGTCGGAAAGCTGCGGACGCTTGTCCGTTCGAGATTCGGGGCCGCGCGAAAGCTGAGACAGGCATATAACGGGCACGGAAAGCTCTTTCGCCATGATCTTAAGCGAACGCGATATCTCCGATACCTCCTGCACGCGGTTCTCGTTTCGCTTTAAGCCCGACTGCATGAGCTGAAGATAATCGATAACTACAAGCCCCAAATTCTTGAAGCGGCGGCATAAGCTTTTCATCTCGGCAACGGTTATGGCCGAGGAGTCGTTTATAAATATCCGGCACTCGGAAAGCGCGGAGGCCGCGCCCGTCACCTTTGCCCAGTCCTCGCTTTTAAGCTCTCCTGTTTTTATGCGCGTCGCCTCAACGCGCGCCTCGCTTGAGATCATGCGCTGTACAAGCTGCATCGCGCTCATTTCCAGCGAAAATATAACTACTTCCTTTTTCGTTTTACGCGCCACGTTCTGCGCAATATTGAGAGCAAAGCTCGTTTTTCCCATTCCGGGACGCGCCGCAATAAGCACAAGGTCAGACGGATTTATGCCCGAAAGCTTCATATCGAGCGCCGAAAAGCCCACGTTTAGTCCCAAAAATGCCTCGGGGTTGCTTTGAAGCTCTCTTAAATGCATAAGCGACTCCATCATAACGTCGCGTATGCTCACAAAGCCGCGCGTTTTCTTGTCGTTTTGAAGCTCATATATGCGCTGCTGTGCAAAATCTATAAGGTTTTTCGCCTCATCGTCGGAAAGCGCGGCGTGTGCGCGTATTTCGTCAGAGACATCGATAAGGCGGCGCATCATGCTCTTGTCGCGCACTATGGCGGCATACGAGGAGGCGTTCTTTGTCGTGGGTACGGCCTCCATAAGCGAAAGTATGTATTTGAGCGTGAAGTCCTCGTCGTAATAGCCGGCAAGCTTCATCTGCTCTATGAGCGTGACGTAATCTATCGTAAGTCCCGCATCCTGCATTAAAAGGAGCGTTTCAAATATCTGTCTGTTCTCTTTTTCGTAGAAGTCGTCGGCCGATACAAGCAAAACGACTTCGTCAAGCACATTCGCGTCAAGAAGTATGGCGCCTAAAAGCGACATTTCCGCTTCCTTTGAGTAGGGCGCTCTCTCAATATCGAATGATTCCATTTAAAGCCTCCGATTTTTTTATTTGCGACTTAAACCTTATCGGGTATCTTTACAACTTCAACCTTTATTTTTGCCGATATCCCGGGGAAAAGCTTTGCGTCGAGCGTATAGGCGCCGAAGCTCTTTATCGGCTCGTCAAGCGTTATTTTTCTTTTGTCTATCTCAATGGCAAACTGCTTCTTTAATTCCTCCGCTATCTCCTTTGCGGTAACGGAACCGAAAATACGGTCGCTCGTGCCGCCCTTTTGGGGCACCTTTACGACTATATTGGAAAGCTTTTCGGCCGCTTCGCGCGCCGCCGCCTCTTCCATGTCGCGTTTATGCTGCTTCGAGGCTCTCTGCCCTTCGAGCACGTTCATATTTACTGCGTTCGCTTCCACTGCAAGCTTTTTGGGCAAAAGAAAGTTTTTTGCGTAGCCGTCGGACACGTTTACAACGTCGCCTTTTTTCCCCTTGCCGCGCACGTCTTCAAGTAAAATTACCTTCATTATATATCTCTCCTTTTACATGTCTGTGTTTATCTTTCAAAATATGCGTCTATTGCGGCCTTCAGCCTCTCAACGGCTTCATCCGCCGTTGTTTTAAGCTGCGCGCCCGCCATCGTCTGGTGACCGCCGCCGCCGAGCCGCTCAAGTATCATCTGCACGTTTACCTCGCCCATGGAGCGGGCGGAAATATGCGCGGTTCCTTCGTATTCGCCTATGACGAACGAAGCCTGCACCTGCGAGATCGAAACAAGCTCGTCTGCCGCCATTGAAAGCGACTCCTTAAATCGCGCAAGAGGCGTATTTTGCGGCGAGGCCTCGTATTCGGCAATGGCTGTGCATTCGCGGTAGATCTGCGCGCTCGATACGATATCGCTCTTTAAGCGATAATTGTTGAACTCCGTTGAGAAAAACCGCTTTACGGCTATCGTATCCGCACCGCAGCGCTTCAAATGCGCCGCCGCTTCAAACGTGCGCACACCTGTTTTAAAGGTGAAATTCTTCGTGTCCAGCATTATGCCGGCAAGCAGCGCCTCGGCCTCGTCTCTGTCTATGCGTCCCGAATCGCCTAAGTATTGAAGCATCTCCGTCACCATCTCGCAGGTAGAGGATAAAAACGGCTCATGATACAGAAGCGTTGCGTTGTCGATAAAGTGTTCGCTCTTTCTGTGATGGTCTATAACTGCCACATGCTTTGTGCGCCCGATAAGCGAAGGGGCCTCGCAGTAGTCGTATCTGTGTGAATCGACTATGCATAAAAGCGACTTTGAAGAAATATAGTCCTCAGCCGTTTCCTTGGTCATGAACGCGCCGGCGTAAAGCTCCTTCTTATTGAAACGCTCGAGCATCTTTCCGACCATGTTGCTTTGCGGGTCAATGACTATTTTC
This sequence comes from Clostridia bacterium, assembly GCA_017405765.1. Taxonomy (NCBI): domain Bacteria; kingdom Bacillati; phylum Bacillota; class Clostridia; species Clostridia bacterium. Next base: position 37,869 of record JAFQZS010000038.1, on the reverse strand, counting down.
GCATTCGTATTAAGGTTGCGGCAGGCGCGGTAAAGACCTATCGCTGCGCCGAGCGCATCGTAATCGGCGTATTTGTGGCCCATTATTATCACGCTGTCTGCCATAACTATAAGCTCGCGCAATGCTGTGGCTACCACGCGCGAGCGCACCTTCGTGCGCTTCGACGTGCCCTCTGTCTTGCCGCCGTAATATTCAAACGAGCCGCGCGTTTTTATTACAGCCTGGTCTCCGCCGCGCCCGAGCGCCATATCTATGGCGCTTTTTGCCGCCTCGAATTTTTCGCCGAAAGAGTTAAGGTCGCGCCCTATGCCTACGCTCAGCGTTACGGGCAGGTGGTTCTGTCCTATCGTGTGCGTTTTTGCCGTCGCAAGTATGGAGAATTTATCCTCCATCGCCTTTTTCATAAACGTCTCGTCGGCAACGAAAAGATATCTGTCGCGCTCATATTTCTGTATTGCGCCGCCGCTCTCGGTCACCCACGCCGTTATAAGGTCGTCTATCTGCGAAAGCGCGATTGAAAGCGCCGACTCCTTCTGACCGGAGACGAGTTCCTCGTAATTGTCTATAAGTATAATGCCCACGGAGGACTTTTTTGCGGCTATTTCCTGCTTCAGCGCAATGTAGTCGGTATTTTCGTAAAAATATATCGTTATAAGAGAACCCGCCTGCGACTTCGTGACTGAAGGCTCGCTTGCGTAAGCGTTGAAGTATCGGTTGCCCATTATCACCTTTGCGGGCTGCTCAAGGCGCCCCTCAAGTAAGCTTTTTGTGTCAAGCTCAGGGAAAATATCTGATATCTTTCTGCTAAAAAGCTGAGCGGGTTCGCTGCCTGTCATGCGCGCGAACATTTCGTTGTGCCATGCAAGCTCACCCTGTCCGTCTATTACGGCGATAGGCAGCGGAAAGCTTAAAAGCGAGCTTTTTGCGGCGTTTCCCGCCTTATACGTTATGCTTTCCACATATTTTATCAGGTCTCGCTGCTTTGTGCGGGCAGTATATATATAAAATGCGAGAAGCACAAGCGTAACGACAAGCTCTATCCAGAAGACCACCGGGCTGAAAAACAGGCTTATCACTATAAACGCCGCCAATACTATGAATATTATCTTTGAGCCTGCGGTAAACGTCTTAAATATAAACTTATCCATTTCTTCGCGCACACCTCCTTATTATAATATGAAAAAACTTATATATCATTTACTCCCCGGCGGTACGTCCTTCGGCATGGTAAAAGGAACCAAGGCGTTCAGCGCACCGACATAAGATATTATTGACGATATGTTCAAAACGGGAATGATCGTAAGTATGCAGACGACGGCCGTTACCGTGCGCTTCGTTTTTTGCTTCGCGCCGTACATCGACATAAGCCTGTATATCGTGGCAACGCCGCCCAGCGCCAGCGGATACTGGAGTATCGCATAAAGGTTAGCGGCGTATATATTGGGATTTTCGCCCGCCGTCCATAAGTTTACTATGGCGCAGACAAGAAAAATTATGCCGCCGACGCGCGATATATTGAACAGCTTAAGGCTCTCAAAAAATCCGGGGCGCTTTAACTTTACTACGGTATTCAGCGCGCCGGCAAGCGCGTATGCGCCGAATACCTGCAAGATCATTGCGGAAACAAAGCTGCCTATCGCCGTGCTTCTGACAACAGCCTCTACCGAGGCCATATTTACCGACGCTTCCTGCCCGGCCGGCGAAGCATACTGCGAAAGCATATTAAATACAGGGGCCATAAGATAATCTATGGCGGCGTCTACGGTCCGCTCGGCTCCCATAAGCGTCAGGTCGTAATAAATCGAAAAAATGTTCACAATTACGAGAAGAACTACAGCGCATACCATATATTCGGCAAAGTCGCGCTTTTTCGTAAGCCCAATGCCGATACAAAGCCCCGGCAGGGCGAAGCCCAGCGTAAAGAGTATCGCCTGCAACGGATCGGCATATACCCAAAATCCCACCGCCGTCATTATAACGATTAGCGTAGCCGAAAGAAAAATGCGCGAACGCCCCGCATAAAGGCAAAAAAGCGTAAGCGCGCTCATCGCAATGATCTGAGCTGCCGTAATAAACGCCTGTGCCTGCGCCGAGATCGCGTATATAAGAACTGAGACAACTATCAATACGGCGAAGACAGCATGACGTTTTTTATCAAAAGAAGTTGTTGACATATATCCTCCGCTAAGCCGGCAAGCGGCTGCTGATTTATTGTTGCTTTCGTGCTCCCGCGCACAGTGTCTCACGCGAGGTAACGGGGGTTCGTGCTCCCCGGACGCCCAGAGGAGCGAAGCGACGCGGCGATCCGTACTCTTCACTCACGCCTCTCACGCAAGGCAGTGCCGAAATACTGCCCTTTTGGTAGGATTTGCGCGCATACTATGTATATAATAACATACGGACAAATTAAGTGCAATCTTTATTTATTACCGGCAAAACGTATGTTTTTCTTTGGCGAAAACCAAGCGGTTTCGTGCATCATTTTACATTACTTGGAAATATATATCATGAGATTGAATAAAACGCGCGTTTATGTTATCGTACTTACATATACTTATTAAAAACAGTATAATACTGCATGTTTTACGGGTGACGCGCAAAGGCGCGCAAGACAAAAAGCGCAATTTTTTGATTGATATCTCTTTATATATATGATATAATAAAAAGAATGAATAAAAGCGAATTACCCGACGTTTTACGAGACAGTTCATTGAAGGATCTGTAACGCGGGCTTTAATACATATTATATTTAAAGAAACACGGAGGATTATTTGTGGCAAAAAAAGAAAAACTGAAAATCATACCCCTGGGAGGCATAGGTGAGATCGGCAAAAACATCACCGTGCTCGAATATGGCGGGGATATGATGATCGTAGACTGCGGGATGGCCTTTCCCGACGACGAGATGCTGGGCGTAGATCTCGTTCTGCCTGACCTCACCTACATTGAAAAAAACAAGGAGAAGCTGCGCGCTCTTGTGCTGACGCACGGTCATGAGGACCACATAGGAGGTTTGCCCTTTCTTTTAAGACTGGTAAGCACGATACCGATATACGCAACCAAGCTTACGCTGGGCCTTGTACGAAAGAAGCTTGAGGAGCATCCCAACATTAAAAAGCCAAGGCTTTTCACAATAAAAGCGGGCGACCGCATAAAGGCGGGCGTGTTCGAGGTGGAAGCGATAAATGTGAACCATTCCATAGCGGACGCGGTGGCTTATGCGATAAAAACACCCGTCGGGACCGTAATATTCACGGGCGACTTTAAGATCGACACCACGCCCATAATGGGTAAAATGACAGACCTTGCACGCTTCGGCGAGCTGGGCAACGAGGGAGTGCTTGCGCTGTGCTGCGACAGCACCAACGTGGAGCGACCCGGCTATGCCATGAGCGAACGCAAGGTGGGACGGGCGTTCGAGCGAATATTCGCCGCGTCAAACCAGCGTATAATAGTCGCTACGTTCGCCTCAAACGTGCACCGCGTACAGCAGATAATAAACGTGGCCGTTAAGAACGGGCGAAAAGTCGCCGTGTCGGGGCGTTCTATGGAAAACGTTATAGACGTGGCGCGCGAGCTGGGATATCTCGACGTGCCTGACGGCGAAATAATCCCGCTTGACATGATAAAACGATATCCGCCCGAAAAGGTCGTGGTGATAACGACAGGTTCGCAAGGAGAGCCGATGAGCGCGCTTTACCGCATCGCCTTTTCCGACCATAAAAAGGTGGAGATAATGCCGGGCGATACTGTAATAATCTCCGCCCTGCCCATACCGGGCAACGAAAAGCTGGTAAACCGCGTAATAAACGAGCTGGTTCACCTGGGCGCGCAGGTAATAAGCGAGAGCGCCGACGATATACACGTATCCGGACACGCCTGCCAGGAGGAAATAAAAATACTCATAAATCTCGTTAAGCCCAAATTTTTCATACCTGTACACGGCGAACCAAGACACTTGAACGCAAGCCGACACTTGGCTCAGTCGCTGGGATATCAGTCGTCCGATATAATGATGATGGAAATAGGAAAGGTTTTAGAGCTTGATGCAAAATCGGCCAAGTTCAACGGTACCGTGCCCTCCGGCAAGGTATTTGTCGACGGACTTGGCGTAGGCGACGTGGGCAACATCGTGCTTCGTGACAGGATGCACCTTGCACAGGACGGACTTATAGTAATAGTCGTTACTCTCGACGCCGAGGGTCAGATAGTATCGGGACCCGACGTTGTGTCGCGCGGCTTTGTTTATGTGCGCGAAAGCGAGGAGCTCATCGAGGAAATACGCGACGTTGCTCTGTGGGCGTTTGAAAATTCCGATAAAAAGAACGGTCAGGCGAAAGACAAGAAAAACGGCGACTGGGCGCAGAAGAAGAATAAGGTACGAAGCGCCGTCTCCGAGGTCATATACGAGCGCACTAAGCGAAAGCCCATGATACTGCCGATAATTATGGAGATATAAACGAAAACAGCCCTGCCTTAAGCGGCGGGCTGTTTTTATGTTTAAAACGCATGACTAAGCCTTTTTACCGGTCCAAGGTTAAATGTGCGCCGCGCCAACAGGCGCAGAAGCTTATTTATCCATAATAAAAGAGAGCCTTTCGGCTCTCTTAAAAACTCAAAGCGGAGCTTTCTGTATCAGCGCATTTTTTCTCGGAAACTGTGCCGGCGTTGCGCGAAGTTTGCCTATCACGATAAGATGATGATTTACCTCGCTGTCCCTTATCTCTGCGGGAATGACCCGCATATTGCCGCCGCCCAGCGTGCGCACAGCCTTTTCGGCCGAAATTGCCTCGGCTTCGGCCTCAGACCCTTTCAGCGAAACGAACAGCCCTCCCGCGCGCACAAACGGCATGCAAAGCTCGCAGAGCTTAGGCAGCGACGCCACGGCGCGCGATACGGCAAAATCAAAAGCGTCGCGATAACCGCGCTTGCGCGACGCCTCCTCTGCACGCCCGCAAACAAAGTCTATACCCGAAAGCGAGAGAAGCTCAGCCGCCGAACGAAGGTAGCTTATGCGCTTATTTGAAGAATCGAGAAGACAAAGGCGTATATCGGGTCTGAGGATCTTCATAACAAGTCCCGGAAAGCCTGCGCCCGTGCCCACATCTATAACAGACGCATCCTTTTCCATCTTCACGGCCCAAAAAACGGCGGCGCAGTCGAGATAATGAAGACGCACAACGTCCATAGGCTCGGTGATCCTCGTTAAATTTACCTTTTTATTATATTCGACCATATATTCCGTAAGTCTGCGAAACGCTTCGACGGTCTCGTCGGAGCAGCTTCCGAAAATATCTGAAAGTCCCGCCTTTAAAAGCTCATATGCCTCCATCTTTATCCTCCCGCTTCATCTGCTCAATATATACAAGCAATACCGAAATATCTGCCGGAGTCACGCCCGGCACGCGCGAGGCTGTTCCTATATCGGCTGGGCGCGCCTGAGAAAGCCTTTGACGGGCCTCGACTTTAAGCCCCTTTATAGATAGAAAGTCTACGCCGTCCGGTATTTTTACGTGAGCGCTGCGAAGGAATCGCTTTATCTGAGCTTCTTGCTTTTTTATATAGCCGTCGTATTTTATACGTATCTCGGCCTGCTCAGTAACGCGTCTGTCTATCCCCTCGGGCCGCGTCTTATCTATCTCGGCAAGCGACTCCATATTAAGCTCGGGACGCTTCAAAAGCTCCACCAGGCGAATGCCCTCGGAAAGCGGCGCCGTCCCCATACGCATAAGGAAGTCGTTTATCTCCTCGGTCGCCGAAACGGTCGTCGCCGCTATACGCTTCTGTTCGGCCTTTACCTTTTCCATCATGGAAAGAAAGCGTCCGTATCGCTCCTTTGTTACGAGCCCCGCACGGCAGCCCTTCTCCATCAGTCGCTCCTCGGCGTTATCCTGCCTTAAAATCAGTCGGTATTCCGACTTTGACGTCATTATTCTGTACGGTTCGCTTATACCCTTAGTCGTAATATCGTCAATAAGCGTACCTATGTAGCTGTCGGCGCGCGTAAGTATAAGCGGGGGCTCGCCTTTTAATTTAAGCGCGGCGTTCATGCCCGCAACAAGACCCTGCGCCGCCGCCTCCTCATATCCGGAGGTGCCGCAAAACTGCCCCGCGCCGTAAAGGCCTTCCGAGCACTTGAACTCAAGCGTCGCTTTAAGCTCTGTCGGGTCCACACAGTCGTATTCAATGGCGTAGGCCGTGCGCATCATGCGAGCATGCTCAAGCCCAGGCAGAGAGTGCAGCATCTCTATCTGCACATCCTCGGGAAGCGAGCTTGAAAAGCCCTGAATGTACATCTCGTTCGTATTAAGTCCAAGCGGCTCTAAAAAGAGCTGATGACGGTCCTTGTCTGCAAATCTTACGACTTTGTCCTCTATGGAGGGACAGTACCTCGGACCTATGCCCTCTATCTTTCCGCCGTAAAGCGGCGAACGGTGCAGATTTGCGCGAATTATCTCATGCGTCTTTTGCGTCGTATACGTGATATGGCACACAACGCGGTTTTTAAGCTCCCCTCTTGTGTCGAACGAAAACGGAACAAGGCGCTCGTCGCCCTCCTGGATCGAAAGCCCGCTTAAATCTATATCGTTTACATTAACGCGCGGCGGAGTGCCGGTTTTAAAGCGGCGAAACCGCGCGCCCGTTTTTATAAGCGCGTCGTAAAGGCGCACGCTTGCAAACATCGAGTCGGGGCCGCTTTGGTAAGACACATCTCCTACAAACACCTTGCCGCGAAGAAAGGTGCCTGTACATACTATCGCGGCGCGCACTTTGTGGCGCGCGCCCATTTGCGTTGTCACGGCGCAAACACGCCCCTCACCGTCAAACTCCATATCTACTATCTCAGCCTGTCTGAGCCAAAGATTCGGCTCTTTTTCCAGCACATTTTTCATATATACATGATAGGCGTTTCTGTCGATCTGCGCACGCAGGGCATGAACGGCGGGACCCTTTCGTCTGTTGAGCATACGGCTTTGAATAAGCGTTGCGTCGGCGGCGCGCCCCATCTGACCGCCCAGCGCGTCTATCTCGCGCACGAGATGACCCTTGCCGCTGCCGCCTATGCTCGGATTGCACGGCATATTTGCCACAGAATCAAGATTCATCGTAAAAAGGGCTGTTCTCATACCGAGCCTTGCCGCCGCCAGCGCGGCTTCTATGCCCGCATGTCCCGCGCCTATAACAGCTATGTCATAATTTTCTGCATCGTACATTTTTATCACTTACCTATACAAAAGCGTTCAAATATCCTGTCTATTACCTCGTCGGCCGCGCTCTGTCCCGATATATCTCCCAGCGCGTCGGCGGCCGTCTGTATATCTATGCTCACCACGTCGAACGTCATGCCGGCTTCAAGTCCCGCCGTAGCGTCAAAAAGCGCCTCACGCGCGCGCGTAAGTCTCTCAAAATGGCGCTCGGCCGTTATTATATCATCCCGCGCAACATCAAGCGAGCTGTCTATGAACATATCCTCGATTTTTTGTTTAAGCTCCGAAAAGCCCTCGCCCGTCTTTGCGCTTACTTTTATCGTCTCGCCCAGGGCGCCATAGCCCGCGCCGAGAGCGTCGGAGGAAAGGTCGCATTTGTTTAAAACGACAATAACGGGCTTATCTTTTATGCGGTCTGCGATCTCGCTGTCCGGTCCGCGCGGATCGGTCATATCCGTTACATACAGTATAAGCTGCGCCTTATCCATTGACAAGAGGGCGCGTCTAACGCCTATCTGCTCAACCTTGTCGTGCGTCTCTCTTACGCCTGCCGTGTCAAGAAGATTTAAAACGGCGCGTCCGACAGAAACTGACTTTGACACGACGTCGCGCGTTGTACCGGCCACATCGGTAACTATGCTCGTCTCTTCTCCCGTGAGACGGTTCATAACAGACGATTTGCCCGCGTTCTCGCGCCCCACTATGGCGCAGTCGATGCCCTCCGTTATGGCACGGCCGCTTTTATATGTTGAAAGCAGCTCCTCTATCCTTGCCGCCGCGTCGGATATGAGCCTCATGACCTCGGCCTCATCTATATAATCGACGTCCTCGTCGGGAAAATCTATATATGCAAGTATATGGGACAGCACGTCGATAAGAGAAGCGCGTATGTCCTTTATCGTGCGCCCCGTGCCGCCCGAAAGAGCGCGCGCGGCTAAGACCTCGGCCGAATATGTGCGCGCGTTTATAAGCTCGATTATGGCTTCGGCCTCGGAAAGGTCCAGCTTGCCGTTAAAAAAGCGCGTTTTGAAAATTCGCCGGCTTCGGCCGCAGAGGCGCCGGCCCGTATCGTTTCCATGAGCACGCGGCGCGTTACGGTAACGCCTCCGTGACAGAATATCTCTACAGTATCCTCTCCCGTGAAGCTTTGCGGCGCACGGTACACTGCCGCAACCACCTCGTCGAGAACGATATCGGTTCCAAGCTCCTTTATATGCCCGTGATGTACGCTGTTTTTCGGCGCATCGGCAAAGGAAAAGGGCTTTTTCTTTTTGAAAATCTTATCGCATATCGAAAATGCGTCCGCGCCGGATACGCGCACCATTGATACGGCTCCCGTGCCGGGCGGCGTAGATATGGCGGCTATCGTCGTATCTATTGACATGACGCCCTCCTTTTAAAAAAACCTCCTGTGCGGAGGTTTGTATTTTTTTGAGACCAAAGTTCTGAAAATACGCCCTGCCTTCTATGATAAAGGCACATTGAGCTTTGGCGTTATAACCTTTATTCGCCTCTAAAGAAGACTCAGTTTTACCTTTTATATACCTTCGTTTCGAGAAAAAAGCATATAAAAGGTTTTTGAAAGCTCCCAAAGTCGGGAGCTTTCAAAATAAGTCTTTTTAATTATCATCGGAAGAAGTCTTCTCAGGTCTGGGGCGGTATCCTTTGCGCGAACGAGAGGAGCGCACAGGTCTCTTATATTCCGTGCTGCTTATAACGACTCTGCGGTTAGGCTCGGAGCCTATAGACGTAGTCGTAACGCCCTTGTAATCCTGCAGCGCGGCATGGATTATCCTTCTTTCGTTGGGATTCATTGCCTCAAGCGTTACGCTGCGCTTATTTTCTACCACCTTGGCTGCCAGCTTATTTGCAAGCTTCTCAAGCGTTTTTTCTCTCTTTTCGCGATAATTCTCCGCATCGAGCGTTATCTTTACATACTCCGACTCGCCCTTATTTACACAGAGGCTCAAAAGATACTGAAGCGCGTCGAGCGTTTCTCCGCGGCATCCTATTACGGCGCCTACTCCTTCGCCTTCTATATTCAAAATAAGCTCGCGCTCTGCCGATACGGCGTTTATTTCGCATTCGACGCCCATTTTAACAAGCATTTCGGAAAGAATTTTCTTTGCCCTTTCGGCCGTCTCGCCGGAAACGGGCTCTTCTTTAGCTTTTGTTTCCTTTTCGGCCTTTTTGTTTTCCTCCGTTTTTACGGAAGCATTTATCTCTTCTTTTATTTCTTCCTTTATAATTACCTTTTCTTCTTCGGGTTTTTCTTCCTCATACATAACGGCAACTACCGCGTCCGACATTTTAAGCCCTAAAAAGCCTGTTTTCTTAGGAACCGCCACTACTTCGATAGTAAGCAGATCTCTGTCAACTCCGGCTTTAAGTACGGCCGCTTCGGTAGCTTCTTCTATCGTCTTGCCCGAAGCTTCAACTCTTATCATCAAAAACCTCTCCTTCCTTAACGGTATCGGTTTTGGCCGCAGTCTGCACCGCATCTTTTGCGGCTGCCGACTCTGCGGCGGGCGCTTTTTTAACGTTTGCGTCCGAAAGCTCCTCCTCGGCGGGCTTGCGTCTCATAGGCAGTCCCTCGGGACGTTCGCCGGGCTTTCTTCTGGGCCTGGGCTTAGGCTCCTTCTTCGGCTGGGGCTTTTTCTTGGGAGCAGAATTTTCTTTTCTTCCTCCGCTGCCCGAAGAGCTTCTCTGTCCCGCGGCAGGGTCTACCCTCTGGCCGGGCATTCTCTGAAGCTTGGGCTTTGCGTTCTCGGCCGCCTCGGCCGCGCTGCCTGCCGTTTTCGACGCAGGTCTCTGTCCTGCGGGTCTTTGTCCTGCGGGTCTCTGTCCCGGCGGTCTTTGCCCCGGCGGACGCTGCCCTGCGGGTCTTTGTCCCGCCGGTCTCTGCATTACTATACCGCCGTCACTTTGACGCGCGCCCTTCTTTTGTCCCTGTCGTCTTACCGCGCCGTCCTCGATCTGCGGTCTTTCCCTTCTCGGCTTCTCCATGAGCTTATCCGTCTTAAGCGGCGGAAGCGGCTTTAACATCTTGTTTATGGCAAGCTGCTGGAAACCTGCCAAAAGGTTTGCCACCGCCCAGTAAAGACCTACGCCGGCGGGGAGTATGAACGAAAAATAAAGCGACATAATAGGCATAATGAACATCATGTATTTACTCATCTTTGCCGTCTGAGCCGCCATCGGATTGTCCTTATCCTCGACCACAGGCATCATCTTTCTCGTCATGATCGCCGTAAAGATACCCGTAGCAAGCGCGAGGAACGGAATTATCCAAAGATTGTCGGCGCTCCCTACGAACGTTGAAAAGTTAGTAAAGTCGGGCTTTGCGGGCGTGCCGCCGAGGTTAAGTCCCAGGAAGTTAAAATCAATAAAGTCAAACGAAGACGCATTATCCAAAATTCCGGACATTGCGGACGGGGAATCCTGCATCGAGGACAAAATAGTCGCCTCGTTTGCCGAGGATTCGAGACCGTATACGTCCTTAAGTGAGGTTATCTGATCGTTAGACAGACCATAGAAATATCTTAGCGGTCTGTATATCGCCTGATAAAGACCCATTATGACGAACATCTGAATGACCATAGGCAGACATCCGCCGGTCGTAGATACGTTCTCGCGCTTGTAAAGCGCCATCGTCTCCTGCTGGATCATCGCTCTGTCGCCCTTATAACGCTTCTCTATATCCTTGACGAGCGGCTGAAGACGCTGCATCTCGCGCTGCGACTTCATCTGCTTTAAGGTCAGCGGGAAAAGAAGAAAACGTATAACGACAGTCAAAATGATAAGTGCAAGGCCGTAGGACCCTATAAGGTGGTAAAGCCAAACGAGGACCCACGCTATCGGCCAGGCAAGTATCCCGAAAAATTCCATCATTCGGTTTTTCCTCCAAATCGGTTTGGATTTGAATATTTTTTATATGCCCGCTCTTTTACGGAACGGGATCGTATGTCCATCCGCTCTTATTAAAGGGATGACATTTTAAAAGCCTTCGAATAGAAAGATAAGTGCCTTTTAAGGCGCCGTATTTCTGTAAGGCTTCAACGGCGTACTGCGAGCATGTAGGTCTGAACCTACAGCACGAAGCGCCCTTTAAGGGAGAAATATACTTCTGATAAAACCTTACTATATAAATAAGCAGCTTTTTCATTTTTATATCCCTCGTTTTAAATTGCCATGTGAAAAAATAAAGGCGGCGAAAAAAACAAAGTCGCCGCATATGTTGGTTTTTCGCGTATGCGAAAATAAGGGGTCATGCCGAAAGCAGTCCGTTTTTTGAAAGCAGCTCGTTCATACATAGAAGCACGTCGTTCATCTTTGCCGTTACTGCTCTCGTTCTCCCCACGACAACGAAGTCGTAGCCTTTCTTTTGAGAGTCCGCCGAAAGACGAAAGCTCTCCGCTATCAAGCGCCTGACGCGGTTTCTTTTAACGGCGCTTCCGAGCTTACGACTCACCGTTATTCCGAGTCTGTTATAATCTCTTTGTGTCTTAACGACATATATGATTATAAACTTTCCCACAAGCGGCGTTCCCTTTTTATATGCTCTTTTAAATTCACTGTTTGTTTTAAGCTTTACGATCCGCATGATTTAAAGCTTAATGAGTAAGTCTCTTTCTGCCTCTCGCTCTTCTTCTTGCAAGCACCTTTCTTCCGTTCTTTGTATGCATTCTTTTTCTGAAGCCATGCTCCATCGAACGATGTCTCTTTTTAGGCTGATACGTTCTAAGCATTTTAAAACACTCTCCTTTTTATAAAATAATGTAGTTTATATCTGTTTTCACATAGCGTATTTCTTATTATATAATATAAAATTTTTTTCTGTCAACATAAAATATAACATTTGATGACATCTTTTATCTAATATAAAGAAATGTCATTTGAATTTTTTAAACTTTTGTGATAAAATAGAAAAGCATATAATATGCACAGGAATTTTTAAGGAGGGTATTATTAAATGTCCGCCGACGGATATGCAAATTTCCTTATAACCAAATTAAAGGAGGAGCGTCCCGAGGAATACGAGGCGCAAAAAAACATAACGTCAAGCTTTATTGACATGGTGCGCACACATCTTACCGCTATAGAAACGGAAATGTGGATAAAGGATTCCTTCGTTCTTCTTTATGAGCGCGGCATGTTTCTTCTTGCGTTCACAAATAATCTGCAATACGACACCGTAAAAGACCAAAAGCTTGAAAAACTCTCGCTTGTAACCGATATATTCACAAAGCAAAACGCAACGCTCTACATTATGAATTCCGACGGCTCGGTATATGACGTAAAGGGAAAAAGAGATCTTGATTACAACGACTGTCTCTCCGAAAGAAAAATAACGAAAAGCGAAGGAAACAAACAAAAAACAGAAACCTCTTATCTTTCGGAATATACCTTCGATACTTTCGTTGTAGGCGCACAGAACCGTTTTGCTCATGCGGGAGCTTTTGCCGTTGCCGAAAATCCTTCGTTCGATCTGAATGAAGACAGCGAAAAACAAGTATACAATCCTCTGTTCATTTACGGCGGGAGCGGCCTGGGAAAAACACATCTTCTCTATGCCATAATGAACAGAATAAGCGAAAAGTTCCCAAACGCAAAGATACTTTACATAAAGGGCGACGAGTTTACGAACGAGCTCATACTTGCCATAAAAAATTCCGAGCAGCTCAAATTCAGAAACAAATACAGATACGTTGACGTGCTGCTTGTGGACGATATACAGTTCATTGCCGGGAAGGATATGACCCAGGAGGAGTTTTTCCACACTTTCAACACTCTTTTTGAAGCAAAAAAGCAGATAATTCTTACAAGCGACCGTCCGGCCAAAGATATAATAATGCTTGAAGAAAGACTTGCCACACGCTTTGTATGGGGTCTTACGGCCGATATACAGCCGCCCGATTATGAAACGAGAATGGCAATAATAAGCCGGAAGGCCGAGAGCCTCGGGATCGAGCTTTCAAAGGACGTTATGTCTTTCGTTGCGGAAAACGTGAGCAAGAATATTCGCCAGATAGAAGGCGCCGTAAAGAAGATGAAAGCGTATCAGTCTCTTACCGGAGAAAAAGTTACTATAAATATAGTAAGCGATATACTGAAAGATATTTTAAATGAAATAAAAGGCGCTCCCATCACAATAAAAGACATAATGAGTGCCGTAGGCGAATTTTATTCGCTTACAGACGAAGAAATGCAAAGCGTTTCAAGAAAGGCCAATATCGTATACGCCCGCCAGCTCGCCATGTACCTTGCACGTGAGCTTACAGACATGTCTTTACCTCAGATAGGCGAGGCTTTCGGAAAAAACCATACTACGGTAATACACAGCGCTAATAAAATAGAAGAAGAAATGCGCACAAATATGCGCCAAAAAAAGATAGTAGAGGATCTTATAAAAAATATAACCGAAAAATAAGAAAAAAGCCATGTCAATTATGTGCAAAAGCTTTTAACATCAGTTGATTCATATCGACAGTTTCAACACAGGTTTTAAAACTTTTTGAACAATTTTCTGTCTTATGAACAAAGCATATTTTTTTGTGTGGAAAGCTTTTAATATTTTTCCTATCGATATAAACAGGAAAAACCTGCTTTACAAAAATGATTTTAGGGCTTTTAAAGAGAATTGACATCTCTGCTTCTTACGTCTTTAATTATTATTATTTTTATTATAATAAAAAAATATAATAATTAAAAATTGTATGAACAAAGTTTTGATCGTTTGTTCAAAAGTTTTTTAATTTTAAAAGACGAGTATAGAAAAAGCTTTTACTTTAGTTAAAAGAAAAGAGGAATATTATATATGGAAATATATTGCAATAAAAATCTTTTGGAGCAAGCCATTTCAAAAACACAGCGCGCCGTTATGCAGCGTTCAAGCGTTCCCGCTCTTACGGGCCTTCTTTTAGACGCTTACGACGGGGAGCTTTTGATCACCGGCTACGATCTTGAGACGGGAGTAACGAGTAAGACCGAAGCAAACATTAGAATAGAAGGTTCCGCAATAATACCGGCGCGTGAATTTTCGGATATAGTAAGAAGCCTTCCCGACGATGAAGTAAAGATCACAGTAGACGGAAGCCACGCCTCCATATCGTGCGGAATGTCGGAATATTCGTCATTGGCCGCATATGATGCGGAAGATTTTCCCGCTCTACCCGAGGTAACGAGCGAAAAAACGCTTTTTGTTCCGAAAAAGACGCTGAAAGATCTGATAAGACGCACAAGCTTTGCTGCAGCTCAGACGGCGACGACTGAGCGTGAAAAGATACTTTGCGGAGTTAAGCTTGACTTTGACGGCGAAACTCTTTCTGCTTCCGCGTTGGATCGTTTCCGTATAGCTTTGTGCCGTGCAAAGGTACGACCGCAAAGTCCGATATCTTTTGTAGTTCCGGCAAAGGCGCTGGGTGAGCTCGTCCGTCTCGTTGACGACAGCGAAGATGAGGTAGAGATAATTTTGGGCAGAAAGCATATTCTTATGCGCGACGGAGATACCACGGTAGTATCCCGCCTTATAGAGGGCGAGTTTTTAAATTATGAAAATGCCATCCCGAAGGAGCCCGTATTGAAAGTTATCGTTGATACGAATGAGCTTCTTATGAGAGTAGACGGAGCGGGAGTACTTATATCCGATAAACGAAAAAGCCCTATTATAATGAATTTTGAATACGACACTCTAAATATAAAGACGGCTACTCAGACAGGGCGATTTGAGTCTACCATTCCTATAGAAAATTCCGGACAGACGATGAAGATAGGATTTAATGGCAAGCTCTTTTCCGATGCTCTTAAAGCATGCGAGACAGAAAAAGTAATGATAGAGCTTACGAGTCCGCTCATGCCCGGCGTGATTCGCCCGCTTGAGGGAGACGAATTTTTGCATCTTATTCTGCCCATAAGGCTTATGGAGGAATAAGTATAAATGGAGAAAATAGAGATAACTACGGAGATGATAAAGCTTGAGCAGGCTATAAAGCTTTCGGGAGTTACTTCTACAGGCGGCGAGGCAAAGCTGCTTATAAAAAGCGGCGCTGTCAAAGTAAACGGCGAGGTTTGTTCTCAGCGAGCAAGAAAGCTTTATTCCGGCGATAAGCTTACAGTATCATACGGCGACGAGCCTGAGTATTTTGTGATAGAAAAAGCATAGGAATTTTTCATGGAAGCTTTAAAACTTTATCTTAAAAATTATCGTAACGCAGATGAGATGTCGCTTGAGTTTGAAAAGAACGTAAACATTTTCATCGGCAAAAACGGACAGGGAAAGACGAATATTTTGGAGGCTATTTATTATTTTGCCTGCCAGAAGAGCTTCAGAGGCGTAAAGAACCGCGAGCTTATAAAATGGGATAAGGATTTTTTGGAAATAACGCTCGATTTTTTAAGCGAGGGACGTGATTTTCACGCCGTTACGCGAATAAAGAGAACATCGGCGCGCGAAAATTTTTTAAACGGAGTAAAAAAGCGGCGCGCGCATGAAATGATAGGCGTATTTAACGCCGTCATATTCGCGCCGGAGCATCTGGGTCTTATAAAGGACGGTCCTTCTGTGAGACGGGCTGTTATAGATTTTTCGCTTTCACAAACAGACGCGCAATATTTTGAGGCGCTTGACAAGTATAAAAAGATACTTGAGCAGAAAAATTCGTTTTTGCGCGCATCGGAGGGAAGAGCCGATCCGGATATGCTGGCCGTATGGAACGAGCAGCTTTCAAAGCCTGCAGCTGTCATTATAAAACGAAGAGCCGAATTCATATCGGCGCTTGGCGAACTTTCAAAATCGCGTCAGCTCGACATATCGGGCGGCGCGGAAAGTCTGGAGCTTTCATATATGCCCAGCCTGGATATTTTCGATGAGAATGAGATTTTTGAAGAGTTAAATTCACGCGCCGAAGCGGAAGGCCGCGCCGGAGTGAGCCTTTTCGGTCCTCACCGCGACGACATGGATATATTTATAAACGGCAGGCCGGCAAAAACATTCGCTTCTCAGGGACAGCAACGAAGCGCCGTACTTTCTTTAAAGCTTTCGGAGTGCGATCTTTTTTATAAAAAACGAGGCGAATATCCCGTGCTGCTTTTAGACGATATTTTAAGCGAGCTCGATAAGTTAAGACAAAGCTATATAGTAGAGGCAATACGCGACAGACAGATCTTTCTTTCCTGCTGCGACGAGGAAAGCATTGAAAAGATAAAAAACGGACGCCGCTTTTATATAAAGGACGGCGCAGTCGAAGATAAATAAGAAGGATAAACTATGTATTTACATTTAGGCGGCGACGTTGCCGTTAGTCAAAAAAGCATAATAGGCATATTCAATCTTGAAACAGCTTCTCTTTCAAAGATCACGCGGGAATTTTTAAAGAGCGCGCAAAAAAGAGGAGAGGTCGAGGACGTGGGCTATGAAATACCGGCGTCGTTCGTCGTGTGCAGCGACAAGCGCGGGAATAAAGTCTATACGACGCAGATATCGTCGCAGACGCTTCTTAATCGCACGCGCCAGACAGGGCAAAAGCCTTTCCCCGTGAGTGAAAGCGTCACATAATAAGATATAACGAATAAGGGGTCTTCCCCGTTAGGAGAACAAAAGTTAATTTTCAGATAAAAGCAAACAAACGAACGCCCCGCCGACGGCGGCGGTAAAACATTCGGAGGAAATTATGGCGGACATTAAGAATACAAATGAAAGCTACGACGAAAATCAAATACAGGTGCTCGAGGGCCTTGAAGCCGTAAGAAAGCGCCCCGGTATGTACATCGGATCAACTAGCGCGAAGGGACTTCATCATCTCGTATATGAGATAGTAGACAATGCGATCGACGAGGCGATGGCGGGCTACTGTACCGAAATAACCGTAGAAATAGAGCCCGGAGATATAATATGCGTATCCGACAACGGACGCGGCATCCCGACCGGCATACAGCATCAAACCGGAAAGCCCGCCGTTGAGGTCGTATTCACGATACTTCACGCGGGCGGCAAGTTCGGCGGCGGCGGATATAAGGTCTCCGGCGGTCTTCACGGCGTCGGCGCATCCGTCGTGAACGCGCTCTCCGAATGGCTCGAAGTAGAGGTCTGCGACGACGGAAAGACGCTTCACCGTCAGCGTTACGAGCGCGGCAATCCGACAGGTCCGCTTTCAAAGGCGGGCATATGCGAAAAAACGGGCACCCGTGTCCGCTTTAAGCCGGACGCCGAGATCTTCGAGGAGACCGTGTTCGACTTTGCGACTCTCCTTCACCGTCTCCGCGAGCAGGCGTTTCTCACCGCCGGAGTAAAAATAATCCTAAGCGACTTAAGAGGCGAGGAGCCGAAGGTAAAAGAGCTTAAGTACGAGGGCGGCATCGTATCGTTCGTAGAGCATATAAACAAATCGCGCGCGGCCGAAACGCTCCATGAGCCTATATATATGAGAACGCAGAAGGACGACCGTATAGCCGAGGTTGCGCTCCAGTATAATGATTCGTATAACGAGCTTATCCTTTCGTTTGCGAATAATATAGCGACGACTGAAGGCGGTATGCACGAAACAGGCTTCAAATCGGCACTCACAAAGGTGTTCAACGAATACGCACGCAAATACAATTTCTTAAAAGAGGCCGATAAGAACTTAAGCGGCGAGGACGTGCGCGAGGGTATAGTATGCGTTATAAGCGTAAAGCTCTCGGAGGCGCAGTTCGAGGGACAGACTAAAACGAAGCTCGGCAACTCCGATATACGAAACCTGGTAGAAACGATGGTCACCGATAAGCTTACGGCGATTTTCGAAGAAAAGCCGCAGCTTGCAAAGACTATACTTGAAAAGTCGCTCATGGCGGCGAGAGCCAGAGAGGCGGCAAGAAAGGCGCGCGAGCTTACCAGAAGAAAAAGCGTGCTCGAATCGTCTTCGCTGCCCGGAAAGCTTGCCGACTGCAACGAGCGCGACCCGCAATTTACCGAGATATACATAGTCGAGGGCGACAGCGCGGCGGGCAGCGCAAAGCAGGGACGCGACGCAAAGTTCCAGGCTATACTTCCGCTTTGGGGCAAGATGCTCAACGTTGAAAAGTCGCGCCTTGACAAGGTGTACGGAAACGATAAGCTCATGCCCGTAATAACTGCGCTAGGCGTAGGCATAGGCGAAGAGTTTGACATATCTAAGTTAAGATACGGTAAGGTCATACTTATGGCCGACGCAGATGTGGACGGCTCTCATATAAGAACGCTGCTTCTTACATTCTTCTTCAGATTCATGCGCCCGCTCATTGAGGAAGGCCATGTATTCATAGCGCAGCCGCCGCTCTTTAAGATAGTGCGCGGCCGCGACGAGCCGAGATACGCATACAGCGACACGGAGCGCGACGCCATACTTTCCGAGATGCGCGAAAAGAATCCCAATGCAAAGATAGAAGTGCAGAGAAACAAGGGCTTGGGTGAGATGAATCCGCAGGAGCTGTGGGACACGACGATGAATCCTCAGAACCGCACGATCCTCAGGGTCGATCTTGAAGACGCCGTAGCCGCCGACGAGATCTTCACGGTGCTCATGGGCGACAAGGTCGAGCCGAGAAAGGCATTCATAGAGGAGCATGCGAAATACGTTCAGAATCTCGACATATAAGTTTTAGACGGAATTTTCAAAAAAGCATAAAGACGCCGTGCCTTCTGTTAGGGCACGCAACTTAAAAAAACATACGAATATACGTCTGTACGTATATTCGATCGAGCATACATCATAAACGGCCGCCGAAGGCGGCGCCAAAGAGGTATACCATGAATTACGAAGAACAAAAGATCATACCGGTAGAAATAAGAGCCGAAATGCAAAAATCGTATATAGATTATGCGATGAGCGTTATAGTAGGGCGCGCGCTGCCGGACGTGCGCGACGGATTAAAGCCCGTACACAGGCGAATTCTTTACACAATGTACGAGGCGGGACTTACTTTTGACAAGCCCTATTCAAAATCCGTTGCAACCGTAGGCGACGTTTTAAAGAAGTATCACCCTCACGGCGATGCTTCCGTTTACGACGCGCTCGTGCGTCTCGCGCAGGACTTTTCACTGAGATATCCGTTAGTTGACGGACGCGGCAACTTCGGTTCGGTCGACGGCGACCCGCCGGCTGCATATCGTTACACCGAGGCGCGCATGGCGAAGATAGCCGACTGGCTTCTTATGGATATCGAAAAAGAGACTGTGGATTTTACGCCCAGCTTCGACGACCAGAGAAAAGAACCCGTCGTACTGCCCACGCGCCTGCCGGCGCTCCTTTTAAACGGCTCCATGGGCATAGCCGTCGGCATGGCTACGAATATCCCGCCGCACAACCTCTGTGAGGTGGCCAACGCGCTTTTATGCATCATCGACAACCCCGAAGCGACGCTTGACGATATAATGGAGCACTTAAAGGGCCCCGACTTCCCCACCGGCGGTATAATTTTAGGGCGCTCCGGTATAAGAGAGGCGTATTATACGGGACGCGGCCGCATAACCGTGCGCTCGCGTACCGAAATAGAGGAATTCAAAGAGGGACGCTACCGCATCGTCGTAACGGAGATACCATACGGCGTCAACAAATCGCGCCTTATAGAGAGCATGGCCGACCTCGTGAAGCAAAAGCGCATAGAGGGCATATCCGATCTCAGAGACGAGTCCGACAGAAAGGGCATGAAGATAATCATCGAGATAAAGCGCGACGCTAATGCGCAGGTAGTCTTAAATCAGCTCTTTAAGCACTCCCAGCTTCAGGACAACTTCTCCGTTAATATGCTCGCGCTCGTTGATAATCAGCCGAAGACGCTCGGCATACGCCAGATACTCGATAACTTTATACGCTTCCGCGAAGAGGTAGTAGAGAACCGCACGCGCTTCGAGTTAAAGAAGGCGCGCGACCGCGCCCATATATTAGAGGGCTTAAAAATAGCCATAGACTTTATCGACGAAGTAATAAATATCATAAGAAACAGTCCCGACGTTGCAGGCGCGAAAGCAGCCCTTATGGAAAGCTTTGCCCTCTCCGACGTGCAGGCGCAGGCCATTGTCGATATGCGTCTCGGCCGTCTTGCCGGTCTCGAACGTGAGAAGATAGAGGCCGAGCTTATGGAGATGCGCGCGCTCATAGAGCGCTGCGAACAGATACTTGCCGACGAAAGCCTCGTTCTCGGCATAATACGCGACGAGCTAAATGAGGTAAAGGGCAAATTCGGCGACGAACGCCGCACCGAGATATCGCCGGTAGAGAACGAGATAGACATAGCCGACCTTATACCAGAGGAGGACTGCGCGTACTTGCTTACGCATTACGGCTATGTAAAGCGTATGCCCGTATCGGCGTACAAGGCGCAGAGGCGCGGCGGACGCGGCATAACCGGCATGACGATGCGCGAGGAAGATTTCGTTGAGCGCATCGTTACGGGCAGCTCGCACGAATACATTCTTTTCTTTACCAACAAGGGCAGAATGTTCAAAAAGAAGGGTTACGAGATACCCGAGGCGGGACGCACCGCAAAGGGCATGAACGTCGTCAATCTGCTGGAGATAGACTCCGATGAAAAGATAACGGCAATGATAATCCTTAAAAGTCTTGACGAAGGCTTTATGACGATGATAACGCGCACCGGCACGATAAAGAAAACGGCGCTTTCAGAGTTCAACAAGAACCGCCGCGGCGGCCTTATAGCGCTTTCATTGGAGGAGGGCGACGAGCTTATCTGCGCAGAACATACGGACGGAAACGCCGAGATAATGGCGGCAACGGCTCTGGGCAAGGCAATACGCTTCAGCGAGAGAGACGTGCGCCCGATGGGACGCGCCGCAAGAGGCGTGCGCGCGATAAGCCTCGGACGCGGCGACAGCGTTATAGGCGCGGCCGCAGTAAAACCGGAGGACGACCTTCTCACCGTGACCGAGAACGGCTTCGGCAAGCGCACGAGCGTCTCCGAATACAGGTTCCAGACGCGAGGAGGCAGCGGCGTTCTGAATTACCGACTGACCGACAAGACGGGCAGCATAGTAAGCGTTGCGGCGATACGCGAAGGCGAGTCGCCCGACCTGCTTCTTATCTCGTCCGACGGCGTTATCATAAGATTTTCTTCGGAAACGGTCTCCCGCGTCGGCAGAGCCACGAGCGGCGTAAAGCTCATGCGCCTTTCCGACGGCGTAAAGGTCGTACATATGGCGGCTGCCGAAAAGGAAGAGGATAAAGAAGGAGAAAGCGTCGAAGAAGCGCCGCAAAACGCTGAATAACGGCGCAATATATACAAAATACACAAAAAACCGCCGCAAATCACACGATAAACTTAAACGACTGCATTGATTTTTGAATATCAACGATATTGCAATTTTAAGCGGCGTATGATAATATAGACTAGGTATGTTGGCAATAAGCTTTCTTTGGCTGTCCGAAAAAGGGCAGACGTACGGTGTCCCTTTTCTGACTTCCGAGACGAAAGCTTCCGCCGAATATTACCGAAATAAAAATTTTATTTAAAACGGAGGAAAAAAATATGTCCAGCCCTTTTAGTCAGGATCTGCTCATCTCTGAGGAGCAGAAGGAACTCGTAGCATTAGTTAAAGAGTTCGCAGAAAAGAAAGTTAAGCCCGTAGTTGAGCAGTGCGACAGAGACGACACGCTTCCCATGGAAGTATATGAAGAAGCTATGGAAATGGGTCTTCATATGACCGTTCTTCCCGAAGAAGTTGGCGGCATGGGTCTTGACCATCTTACCAACTGCCTCATCATGGAAGAGCTTGCAAAGGTAGATCCCGGTTTTGCAGTAGGTTGCTCCGCTAACGGCCTCGCATGCGAGCCTATCATGATCGGCGGCACCAAAGAGCAGCAGAAGTATTTCGCAAGCGTTCTTTCCCAGAAGAAGTTCGCAGCATTCTGCCTTACCGAGGCTGATGCAGGTTCCGACGTTGCAGGCGGCAGAACCAAGGCTGTTTTCGACAAAGAGAAGAACGAGTGGGTTATCAACGGTACTAAGTGCTTCATCACCAACGGCGGCGTTGCAAGCATCTACGTAGTATTCGCTATCACCGAAGAGGGCGAAGACGTTAACCCCTACAAGTCGATGTCCGCATTCATCGTTGAGAGAGATCTCCCCGGCGTATCCGTAGGTAAGAAGGAAGACAAGATGGGTATCCGCCTGTCCTCCACGACCGAAGTTATCTTTGAAGACGTTAGAGTTCCCGCTGACCACTTAGTAGGCGGCGAGGCTGCTCGCGGCAAGGGCTTCAAGCTTGCTATGCAGGTTCTTGACTCGTCCCGTCCGACCGTTGGCTCCATGGCTTGCGGTATTGCACAGCGCGCAATCGACGAGTGCGTAGAATATGCTAACACCAGAAAGACCTTTGGCAGACCGATCTCCAAGTTCCAGGCTATCGCATTCAAGATCGCTGACATGGAAATGACCACTCAGGTAGCAAGACAGTACTGCCACTATGCAGCAAAAGTTCAGGACAGCGGTATTAAGCCGTACTCGAAGCTCTCCTCCATCGCTAAGTGCTTTGCTGGCGACAACGCAGTAAGAGTTGCAACCGAAGCTATCCAGATCTTCGGCGGTTACGGTTATTCCAAGGAGTATCCGATCGAGAAGCTCCTCCGCGACGCTAAGATCTATCAGATCTTCGAAGGCACCAACGAGATCCAGAGAATCGTTATCGCAGGCGCTGTATTAAGCGGCAAATAATCCATAACGCAAAGCAAGTAACATATTCGGACAGTAGAGGGCGCACGCCCCTTACTGTCCGATAAAATACAATGAAATAGGAGAGAATATCGTGGAAATAGTTGTATGTATCAAACAAGTACCGGATACTACCGAAATCACCATCGATCCGGTTACCAATACTCTTAACAGAGCAGGCGTTCCCGCAATCGTTAACCCGTTCGACGCATATGCACTTGAGCTGGCTGTTCAGTACAAGGAAAAGTATGCTAACGACGCTACGATCACCGTTGTAAGCATGGGCCCCCCGCAGGCAAAGGCAGCTTTAAAGGAATGCCTTTCCGTAGGCGCTCAGGACGCATATCTCGTTACCGACCGTGCATTCGGCGGTTCCGATACGCTCGCTACCGGTTATATCATTTCGACCACGTTAAAGAAGATCTGCCAGCTTAAGGGTATCGATCATTTCGATCTTATCTTCTGCGGCAAGCAGGCTATCGACGGCGATACCGCACAGGTTGGCCCGCAGACTGCTGAGTACATGGATCTTCCGCAGGTTACCTACGCGGTTGATATGGAAGAGTGCCCGACTGCAGGCGCTGTTCGCGTTAAGAAGGAATGCGAAGACGGTTTCCGTGTAATAGAGCTTCCCATGCCCTGCATCATCACCGTTACGAAGCCGAAGTGGGAGCCTAGACTTGCTACCATTAAGAGCAAGATGGCTGCCAACAAGAAGGTTATAGCTGAGATCACCGCTGCAGATATGGAAGGTCTTATCGACACGAACCGCTGCGGTCTTAAGGGCTCGCCGACGAAGGTTAGAAAGACTTTCGTTCCGCAGAAGAAGCAGGGCGGTCTTAAGATTCAGGGCGAAGCTGCTGCTGACGCTGCTAAGAAGCTTGTAGGCTTACTCGCTGATGCGAAGATAATATAATGGGAGGAAGAAGTAAATGAGTTTCGAAGAATACAAGAATGTATGGGTGTACATTGAGACCAATAAGGGCGACGCAAAGAACGTAGGCCTTGAGCTTCTCAATCCCGCAAGAGGTCTTGCTGATTTCCACAAAGAGAACGTTATCGCTCTCGTAATCGGCTACAAGACCGAGGCTGCCGTTAAGAAGGCATTCGCATATGGCGCAGACGAAGTTTACGTAGTAGACGACGAAGTTTTTGACGAATATTCGACCGACGCTTATGTAAAGGCTATCGTTGATACCGTTAACCTCTACAAGCCGTCCGCATTACTTATAGGCGCTACGAACAACGGCCGTGACATGGGCCCGCGTATCTCCTGCCGTCTCCAGACCGGTCTTACCGCTGACTGCACGCAGCTCGGTATAGACGAAGAGAGCGGAAACGTAGCATGGACCCGTCCGGCATTCGGCGGTAACCTGATGGCTACCATCCTTTGCCCGAACCACCGTCCCCAGATCGGTACCGTTCGTCCCGGCGTGTTCAAGAAGAACGAGCCCGTTGAAGGCAAGACCGGCAACGTTACGAACATCACCGATAAGGTTAAGATCGCTCCCGCTGACGTTCGCACGAAGCTTATCGAATTCATCAAGGAAGAGGGCGCTGAGACCGTTAACCTTGAAGAAGCTGAGATCATCGTATCCGGCGGCCGTGGTGTTAAGGGTCCCGAGGGCTTCAACACCATCAAAGAGCTTGCAGACGCGATCGGCGGCGTAGTAGGCGCATCGCGCGCAGCAGTTGACGCAGGTTGGATCCCGCACGCACATCAGGTTGGTCAGACCGGTAAGACCGTTGGCCCGAAGATCTACATCGCTTGCGGTATCTCCGGCGCTATCCAGCACCGCGCAGGTATGTCCTCCTCCGAGTGCATCATCGCAATCAACAAGGATCCCGATGCTCCGATGTTCGACATCGCTGACTACGGTATCGTTGGCGACCTCTTCGAGGTATGCCCCGCACTCGCAGCAGAGATCAGAAAGCTGAAGGCTCAGTAAGATCTAACTCTTAATTAAAAAAGCTCCGTCCAAGCGACGGAGCTTTTTTGTGTTTGATAAAGCGAAAGGCTTCCCCACGGATCCACCCCCAAATATGATGCATTTGGGGGTTAAGACAGACGACGTCTGCAAAGCAGATGGATAAGGCGCAGGCGCACACGCCTCTTACGCGAAGTACGGCGAGTTTTGCCCCCTCGCTTCTCCGGGCGGCATGAAGAATTATTGCCGAAGAAGCACCATTCCCGGCATAGCAATGAAATCTTTAGAACACGTTCCGAAAAAATAAAATCCCGCCGCGCCGACAAAACACGACGTATTTGACCGAGATTGATATAAAATAAACAATCGTTGACATTATCGTTTAGTTGCGCTAATATGTATTTGAAATTGGAAGACGTATGCTCTTCCGATAAAAAAAGACTCATTTTGAAAGGAAGGACCTAAAATGAACAAGAAACTTTTAAGAAGCATCCTGTGCATCGTACTGGCTCTTTCGCTGGTATTTGTATTCGCAGCATGCGGCAGCCAGCAGAAGGCTGAAGAAGCAGCAGATCAGGCAGAGCAGGAAATCGACGAAGCTCTCGATGAGCTCGACGCAGCTATCGACGAAGCAGACGCAGCTCTTGACGAAGCAGAAGCCCCCTTCATGGATGCAGTTGTAACGCTCACCGAAGACGAGCTCTTAGTTGATCCCGACGTTGTTATCAATTACGGCGATTATGCAGCTATGAGCGACCTCGCTTCCGCTATCCAGAACGGTGAAATGGACGGCGCTCTCGTTGCTATCGACGGCGACGTAAGCCAGTTCTCGTCCGGTATGTCTTTCAGCATCACTGAGAGAGATGAAGAAGCAGGCCAGTCCATCGGTACTACGTTCCTCATCCAGGGCGCTCCCGAGTCTGCTTATCCGGCAGACGGCACTCGCGTAGTAATTATCGGTAAGGTTGCAATTGACCCCTCCGGCAACTTCTACTGCATCAACACTCTTCCGGACGCTGTTCAGGTAGTTCAGTAATTTAAGACTTTGTCTTTAAAAGTCCGCATTTGCGGAACGAATTAAGTAATAGAAGCCCTGCGCGTAATAACGTGCGGGGCTTTTTTCTGCGAAAATGCATAGTTTTCAGTCGGCGCCTCCTGCAAAAAAAGCGCAGGCATAATTTTATGCAAAACACACAAAAATTATAGTTGAACTCTGAGGAAAAATATAGTAAACTAAAAGCATAACATTGAGCGTATTGACTGAAGCGACAAAATGATAATGGAAAGGCGGGATTTTACAGTGAAATACGAAAAGCTCTTTCAAAAAGGCAAAATAGGCAAAATGGAGCTGAAAAACAGGATAGTCATGCCCCCGATGGGCACGGGACTTAACTCCGCTTCGGGCGAAGTAACGGAGCATATCATCAAATATTATGAAGAGCGCGCCAAGGGCGGCTGCGGTCTCATAATCACAGAGATTTCGCGTGTTGACGACGAGTGGGGCGTTGGTATGCCTAACCAGATACAGGTCACTCACAATAAGTATATCGCGGGTATCGAGCGTCTGGCAAAGGCAGTGCATAAGCACGATTCGAAGCTGCTTATTCAGCTTCAGCATGCAGGACGCGAGAACCGTTCGTCGCTCATCGAAGGCCGTCAGATCGTTGCTCCCAGCGCGATCCCCTGCAAGGTGGTCGGCGAAATGCCGCGCGCGCTTACAACTGCGGAATGTGAAATGCTCGTTGCGAAGTTCATAAAGGGCGCAGTTATCGCAAAAATGGCTACTGCCGACGGCGTTGAGCTCCATGCCGCTCACGGCTACCTCATCAACCAGTTCTTAAGCCCTTACACCAACAAGCGCGAGGACAAATCCGGCGGCAATTTTGAAAAGCGTATGCGCTTCATTCAGGAGATAATCGACGGCATCCGCTTAAAGTGCGGCCGCGACTTTATAATAAGCGTACGTATCTCGGCAGACGAGTTCGTCGAGGGCGGTCTGCGCATAGAGGATTCCGTTGAGATCGCGCGCCGTCTTGAATATATGGGCATAAACTGCATAAACGTATCGACGGGCATCTATGAATCGTCGTACACGATAGTTGAGGACTACGTTTTTGAGCAGGGCTGGAAGAGAAAGTATGCAGCGGAGATAAAGAAGGCCGTTAAAATGCCTGTTATCGCGTGCTGCAATATAAAGCGACCCGAGGTTGCAGAGGAGCTGCTCGAAACGGGCGTGTGCGACTACGTTGCTTTGGGACGTCAGCAGCTTGCCGAGCCCGAATGGGGCAATAAGTCAAAGGCAGGCCGCGAAGCCGATATACGTCCCTGCATCGGCTGCCTCTATTGCTTCAAGGAAATAGGCATGATGCGCACGATAAAGTGCACAGTAAATCCGAGGCTCGGCCGCGAAGTTGAGTTCGCGCGCTTTGAAAAGGACGGCGCAGGCCGCAAGGTAGTAGTTGCGGGCGGCGGCCCCGGCGGCATGGAGGCCGCAAGGGTGCTTGCAATACGCGGCTTTGACGTGACTCTTCTTGAGAAGTCGGATAAACTGGGCGGCACATTGAATATCGCGGACAAGCCGCCGCACAAGAAGTATCTTACGTGGCTTGCAGCCAACCTGGAGCATCAGATAAGAGAGCTTGGAGTTGACATAAAAACGGGCTGCGAGGCTACCGTTGACGAAATAAAGAAGTACGACCCCTACGCAGTTATCGTTGCGGCAGGCGGCACGCCCACAGTACCGCGCATACCCGGCATAGACAAGCCTAATGTAGTTTTGGCAGAGGAGCTTATCGTTAAGAAGCACGTTGACTTAAAGGGCAAGAACGTGGCTATTATAGGCGGCGGCGTAACGGGCCTTGAGGTTGCCGAAATGTTCGGCGAGGAGTGCAATGCGACCGTTTATGAGATGGCGCGCGCCGTAGGCACGGCGCTTTATCCCGTAATAGCGCGCAGAATGCTTATGAGACTTGCTCAGAACGGCACTAAGATAGAGACGGGCACAAGCGTTGTTTCCATCGGCGACGGCGAGATAACCGTTGCTACAAGAGCAGGAGCGAGAAAAGAAAAGGCTGACGTTGTTGTGCTGGCAGTAGGCATAACGCCGAACAGAGCGTTTGCGGACGAGATCGAGGCGTCGTTTGACAACGTTAAGGTAATAGGCGACGCAAAGAAAGCCGGACTTATCTCCGATGCTATACGCGAAGGCTTTGAAAAAGCATTCGTGCTTTGATAATGAAGGGAGGATATGACTGATGACTGAATTTAAAGGCAAGACCGCCGTTATATGCGGCGCGGCGAACGGATTCGGACGCGCGCTTGCGCGCCATGCTGCGTCCTTGGGAATGAATCTCGTTATAGCCGATATAGAGAAAGATAATCTTGAGAAGCTCTGCGAGGAAGTTAAGGCTGCGGGCGTTGAGGTCATAGCCGTTCACGCCGACCTTACGCTTTTCGACGAGGCGAAGAAGGTACACGAGGCTGCAATTGCGAAGTTCGGCAAATGCGACCTTTTAATGAACTGCGTAGGTACGCTCGTGCCGGGTCAGGTATGGGAGATCCCGCCGGACGATTGGGATTGGATAATCGGCGCGAACTTAAAGAGCCACGTTTATACGATGCGTCTCTTTATGCCCGACATGATAGCGCGCGGCGAGGAGTGCCATATCGTGAACATCGCGTCTCACGCAGGCATTATAGCGTCACCCACGTCCGTTGCGTACAGCACTACGAAGTTTGCCGCAGTCGGCTTAAACGAGGGTACGTACATGGCGCTTCAGGCGAAGGGATATAAGCATATCGGCATAAGCGTAGTATGCCCCGCGTTCGTTCAGACCGACTTTTACAGATCGGCTGAGCGCCGTCCCGAGCGTTATCCCATTACCGACGATCCTTATTATGCAGGCGTTTATAAGAACGGCTATAAGGCGCTTGAGAACTTTATAAAGAAGACGGGTCTTCCGGTAGACCACTTTGCAACGATAGTTTTCCGCGGCATAAAGGACAAGCAGTTCTATATCCACACGCACAACGATTTTTACCGCGCAGTACAGAACCGCGCGACGCAGATATTGAACGACGGCAACCCGAAGCCGTAAGGACGGGAATTAAGAAGCCTCCGCAGTCAGCGGAGGCTTTTTTTACTTTAAAGCAAGAGAATTATATTGAAGCGATCGCGCCGAAGAACACAGCGCACGGCTACATTTGTTCAATACCTGCGCACACTTCCCCACTGACAGGAGCCAAAAAGCTTAAAAAGAGCTTATATAATAATTCTTCATGCGGCAAAGTAAGATAAGTTATCAAAAGCGGCTGCTTTTGTATAATAAGCACGCCCCGTATTTTTTTATGCTTTTTTCTCAAAATATGATATACTGTAATCATATACGAAGAAACAAGACCGGAGGCACATATGACAAAGAAGCATACGTTTTCAAACGGTGTAAGACTCATATATGAAAAGCTTGAAGGCATCCGCTCAGTATCGGCCGGCATATGGGTGGACTGCGGCTCAAAAAATGAAACGCCTGAGATCAACGGGGTGTCTCACTTTATTGAGCATATGATGTTCAAAGGCTCGCACGCGCGAACAGCCGCCCGGCTTGCACATGATATGGACATGCTCGGCGCTTTTATGAATGCCTTTACTTCAAAGGAGCATACTTGCTTTCATGTGAAATGCTTAGACGAGGACCTCTATTCTGCGCTGGATATTCTCTGCGAGATGTTTTTAAATCCGCTGTTTGAGGCGGATGCGATCGAGCGGGAGCGGCGCGTGATCCTTGAAGAGATAAACATGTATCTCGACACGCCCGAAGATGTGGCTACGGAGGAGCTTACAATAAACGCCTTTAAGCCTCATGCTTTCTCTCTGCCCATATTGGGAACAAGAGAGACTGTGTCGCGCATTACGCGAGACGATCTCGTTTCATATATGCAGCGCCACTACTCTGCCGAAAATATCGTAGTAGCCGTGGCGGGCAGTTTTGATGAAGATAGGCTTATATCGTATATAGAAGAGGCTTTTGCAGATGTAAGAAAGAATAACGATTCGCCTGCAGCGGGACCGATTCATTTTAACGGCGGCGAAATATTTATACCGCGAAATATAGAGCAGAACCACATAAATCTCGGCTTCCAAAGCGTGGGACGCCTTGACAGACGCACTTATGCCGCCTCAGTAATGTCTCTTATTTTTGGCGACGGTATGAGCTCCCGTCTTTACCAGACTCTCAGAGAGCAAA
Source organism: Clostridia bacterium (assembly GCA_017405765.1). Classification (NCBI taxonomy): domain Bacteria; kingdom Bacillati; phylum Bacillota; class Clostridia; species Clostridia bacterium. The sequence goes on along the minus strand of JAFQZS010000038.1, from coordinate 7,812 downwards.
GCGGCCTTTGCTATAATGTCTATTCCTTCAATATGCCGATATACGATACGGGGATGTTCGTCATAGGCGCGGCGTACAGTCCCGATTCCGAGGCGGAGCTTATAAATAAGCTCGACGAATGTATTAACGACTTTGCCCGTGAGGGCGCAAACGAAGAAGAGTTTATTCGCGCCAAAAAGCAAATAATAACCAATCTCATTATGAGCTTTGAAAGCTCCTCTTCGCGTATGCCGTATATCGCACGGGGCGAACTTTTGTACGGATATGTGCGCACTCCGGACGAGCTTATCAGTCTTATTGAAAGCGTAACGCGCGAGGAGGTGAATGCCATGGCGCACGATATACTTTCGGGACAGCGCATAAGGTGTATCGTTGGCCAAAAGGCATAAGCCAATGAATGATAAAGGTCTGCTTCGCTGCCCTGTATGTGCGCGGCCGCTTATAAAAACACAAAAAACCTACGTATGCGAAAAAGGTCACAGCTTCGACATATCCTCCCATGGTTATGTAAACCTTCTTACCGCGGGCGACAAGAATTCACGCTTTCCCGGAGATGATAAACAGATGGCAAGCGCGCGTCACAGATTCCTCTCGGGCGGATATTACGCACCGCTTGCGCATAAGATGGAGCGCCTTGTTATTTATCACGCGCCGCCGCGCGCCGTGATAATCGACGCCGGATGCGGCGAGGGCTATTATACGTCATCCGTTTGCGCCGCGCTTAAAGAGCAAAACAATGCGGCGCGCATCGTCGGCTTTGATATTTCCAAATTTATCTTGAAGTACGCCTCGAAGCGCGCGCCCGATATAGAGTTTGCCGTGGCCTCATCGTATAGAATGCCCGTGAATGACGAGTGTGCCGATATTCTCATAAACTGCTTTTCCCCGCTTGCGCTGGAGGAGTTTCGGCGCGTTTTAAAGCCCGGCGGAATTTTTATATATGTAGTTCCGGGGCGCGAGCATCTGTTCGAGCTGAAAGAGATACTTTACGACAAGCCTTACGAAAATGAAGAAAAGGAAACGCCGTATGAGGGCTTTTTATACGAAAGCATCGTACCGGTAAAGACGCGCTTTATGCTTTCGTCGCGCGAAGACATAGCGGATCTGTTTAAAATGACGCCTTATTATTGGAAAACGCCGCGCACGGGACGGGAGCGGCTTGCCGAAAAAGAAAGCCTTTGGGTGACGGCGGCGTTCAATATACATGTTTTTAAAAAAACAGGCGAAAAATAAGCAATGCCTCACGTCGGATATTATATGCCGTGCCTCTCACACGAGGCGCGGCGTTTTTTAATAACTGCGTTTTTATGCTTTTGATCGCCTGCCTTATGGTAATCAAAACGAAGATCCCCGAAGGCTTTTGCCTTCGGGGATCGTATTCGTTTACATGGTATGCTTCACGCGGTCACGCTCCTCCGCGAGTTTCGCGTCGTTCCAGCGTGTCATGTCGCCCACGAGATAACCTGTGATGCGCCTTATCCTCTCAAACGGCACCGCCGCCGTCTTGAACTTTTCGGTGCACGTGCCGTCGCCGTTGTCGTGAAATTCGGCTCTCGAAATATAAAGTCCTCTCGCCTCAAGACCCTGCTCCTTTTCGGCGTTCAGTATCTCGTCCATGATGAACTTGGCGTCAAGATTATCCGGATTTATTATATCTCTATCATACATATTGTATTACCTCCTCGCAATATGCTTAATTATAAACTATATATTGTGTGCGGTCAAGCATTTTTGCGAAATTTTCACGCAGCGGAACGTTTGAAGCTTACGCATTCTTTGCTCTGTAATCGGTTATATAAGCGTCGGCAATTATCATGCTGTCTGCGAGCATCTTTGCGGTAAGAGTATCCTTTAAAGTGGTAAGCTTTGCGGTCATGCCGTTTGCAACTACTTCGCAATTCTTTAAGAGGTCGTTCTTTATTTCGGCCTCGGTGATGCCCAGATCCTTGAACGTAAGCGGGATGCCTACATCGTCCGCAAAATCAATGTACTGATTTATTTCCTCCATCGGAGCGTTTGCCCAGAAGAGATACGGAACAACGCCCGCGCCTACTAAAAGACCGTGCAGCATTCTCGTGCACTGCGGGAACTGGATGATAACGTCGTCGATAAGGTGCGGATAATGTACGGCAACGGCTATCGAAAGCGGACCGCTCGTATGCGCGATAAGGTTGATTACGGAATCGTAAGCGTTCGACGGGATGTGCGTCTTAGCCGAAAGCATTGCCTTTGCGCCGTACTTGTAGAAGGTGTCGAAAACGCACTGGCTCAAAGCCCATGCGGGAGTGATTATATCCTTTTCAACGTTCTTGTCCTTTATCGTCTGGATGCCTTCGTAAGTCGTACCTATCATATCGGCCATAGCGGCTGCCAGCGTTATCGGAGGAGCCTGAATGGTCTGCTCGGTATCAACGAGTACCAGCTCCGGATGATACGGCATATACCATGCGCCTACAGTCTTGTCTTCGTCGTTGTAAATTACGGCGATGGTGCTTGCGGGAGCGTTCGTAGCAACGATGGTCGGGCAGAGAACTACCTTGATGGGACGGCCGATCCTGTGGAATACGCCGCGAACCATATCGAGCGCCTTGCCGCCGCCGATACCGATGATGCAGTCTGCGTTGAATTTGCGCGCAGCGCCGGTTAAAGCCTCGATGTTATCTTCGGTAACCTGTTGTCCGTCAATGTCAACTATGGCGTATTCGATCTTTTTGTCCATTGCATCGTACTGGGTCGCCAGTAGTGCCGACATACCTGCGCGAAGGTTCTTTTTGTTTACATTGTTGATCATAGGCTCGTCAAAGCTCTTCTTTACTTTTGCAAGAACCTGATCCTTAACGGGACCGCATGCCATAGCGATAAGAAATCTCGAGCCGAGATGGAAAGCGTACTTTTTGAGCTCTAAAAGCGCGCCCTCGCCCTGAATGTAGCTCGCGTTCGTTCTGTATTCAAAATAAGCCATAATGTTGTTCCTCCTTGTAATATGGTTTTGTATGGTTCGTTTGCTTTTATATTATTATACAACCCGTTTTGGTAATAATCAATAAGAAAGCTTAATTTTCAGAAAAATATTATGTGGTATTTGCCCTGTGCCCGTCCGCGCCCGTAAAAAAGAGCGAAGATGCACCAAAAAACCGCAATAAGAGGCAGCGGGCAAAAAACGAAAGAAAACTAGATTATATCAGCATTTATGCACGGCGCCGACAGGCAAAAACGACTAAAAAATTCAGAGCCTACATATTATATTTTATTAACCCCTACAAAATGTATTGAGAGAGTGTAAATTTTCTTGAAAATGTATTTTTCGGTGCTATAATATGAAAGATAAAATTAAGGAGGGGCATCAATAATATGTTCGATTTCACGCTTCTTGCACCCATAGGTGCAGTGGTAGCCCTGATTTTTGCCGTAGTAATGGCTAAGAGCGTACTCAAGAACTCCGAGGGTACCGAGCAGATGGCAAAGATCGCAGGCTCCATAAGAAAGGGCGCGATGGCATACTTAAAGCGTCAGTACATAACCGTCGCAAAGGTGTTCATCGTTGTCTTTGTAGTATTGCTGATACTCGCATTCTTGCATCAGCTCAGCTTCTTTACTCCGGTTGCCTTCTTAACGGGCGGTATCTTCTCCGCTCTGGCCGGCTTCTTCGGAATGAAGATAGCTACTTCCGCAAATGCCCGCACGGCATGGGCGGCTAAGGAAAGCCTTAACAAAGGTCTTCGCGTGGCTTTCTCGGCAGGCTCCGTTATGGGCTTCGTCGTAGTAGGTCTCGGCCTTGTTGACTTTTCCATCTGGTATTTCATATTAAAGGCTGTTTACGCAGGTCTTCCCGCTCCCGAGCAGGCAGCGCAGATCACCATGCAGATGCTTACGTTCGGTATGGGCGCGTCCACGATGGCGCTGTTCGCGCGCGTAGGCGGCGGTATCTTCACGAAGGCTGCTGACGTCGGCGCTGACCTCGTAGGTAAGGTAGAGGCAGGCATCCCCGAGGATGACCCGCGCAACCCGGCAGTTATCGCCGACAACGTAGGCGACAACGTAGGCGACGTTGCAGGTATGGGCGCAGACCTTTACGAGTCCAACGTAGGCGCGAGAGTTTCGGCCTGCGCGTTGGCAGTTACGGCAGGTCTCGGCTTTGAAGGCATAGCGGCAACGATGGCTATCGTAGCTATCGGCGTATTCGCATCAGTCATTGGTTCGTTCTTTGTTAAGACTAAGGAAGACGCAGATCAGAAGGCGCTTTTATCGGCTCTCCGCCGCGGTACATATATTGCGGCCGTACTCGTTGCAGTAGCGTCGTTCTTCGTAGTACGCGGTCTTCTCGGCATGGAGCACATCGGCGTATTCGGCGCTGTTATCTCCGGTCTTTTGGCAGGTATACTCATCGGTTACTTCACCGAGTATTATACGGCAGACGCTTACAAGCCTACTCAGAAGCTTGCAGGCACGTCTGAAACCGGTTCCGCTACGATCATCATCGGCGGTCTCGCGCTCGGTATGCGTTCGACCGTTATTCCGGTAGTTATCGTAGTAGCTTCCATTATGGCAAGCTTCTATCTCTCCGGCGGCATACACAGCTATGCGCTCGGACTTTTCGGCATAGCTCTTTCGGCAGTTGCAATGCTCTCCACGCTCGGCATCACGCTCGCTACCGACGCTTACGGCCCCGTTGCCGATAATGCAGGCGGTATCGCAGAGATGACCGGTCTTGGCGAGGAAGTAAGAAAGAGAACCGACGCTCTCGACTCGCTCGGCAACACCACCGCAGCTACCGGTAAGGGCTTCGCTATCGGTTCCGCAGCTCTTACCGCACTTGCACTGCTCGTTTCCTACATAGACCAGGTACAGGCAATAAGCCCCGATTATGTGCTGAACCTCCAGCTCACCAATCCGCCCGTACTCGTGGGCGTGCTCATCGGCGCGATGCTTCCGTTCATCTTCGCCGCTATGACGATGGAATCCGTTGGACGCGCAGCTCAGTCTATAGTTGTTGAGGTACGCCGTCAGTTCAGAGAGATCGCAGGTCTTATGGAAGGCACCGCAGAGGCTGACTATCACACCTGCGTTGACCTGTGCACCAAGAGCGCACAGAAGGAAATGGTAGCTCCCGCTATCTTAGGTATAGCAGTACCGATAGTTGTCGGCATAGTATTCGGCGTAAACGGCGTTGTTGGTATGCTCGGCGGCGCAACGGCTGCAGGCTTCGTGCTCGCTATCATGATGGCGAACGCAGGCGGCGCGTGGGACAATGCGAAGAAGTACATAGAGTCTGGCGCATTCGGCGGCAAGGGCAGCGACAACCACAAGGCTGCAGTAGTCGGCGATACCGTAGGCGACCCCTTCAAGGACACCTCCGGCCCGTCCATCAACATTCTTATAAAGCTTCTTTCGATCGTTTCCATAGTATTCGCAAGCGTTGTTATCAACTGCTCGCTTATAAAGTAAGATACGGTAATATTAAAAGGCTGTCCGCTAAGGGCAGCCTTTTTTAATAGACGATGCGTCTTTATAAGTGTTTATTATACCCGCCAAAAAGCTCGCTTTTTGGCGGGTATTCTCTATACGAAAGACACCCTGCGGCGTATTATGGTCACTCCGACGAGAATCGTTAGACGTATTCCCTTCTCCTTTTTTGGATCGTTTAGCCGACGTATCAAAAGAGTGCCTTTTTATACACTAAAGGCCGTCCGATACGGACAGCCTTTTTGTATGCTTTAAGATTATCATATCTTTTTTAGGCTCTTGCGCAAAAGGATCTTATGCGTTCGCGTTGACCGCGATGACGGCGATTCTTTAAGGCACGGCCTCAATAATACGGTTCGCCGCGCAGGCGGGCGCGCACACGCACGGTATGACGAAAAAAGACTTCCGCTTGGTGTGCGGAAGTCTTTTGATATTTATCCTCGTACTGCCGAATCTGCCAGGTGATTTAGCACAAGCTCATTTAAAACAGCCATTTTTATATACGGTTTTCCGTAGGTGTCTTCAAGTTCCTGATAATTCGTTGTCATGGTGTATTCCTCAAAGTAGCTGCTCACTGCTTCGTCGGTAGCCACGATGCCGTCCTTTTCGGCTACGGCCTGTATTATCAAGTTGTATTCGGCCTGTTCTTTTATGGTATCGGCCTGCTTCTCCTTTAATTCGTCGATGCTTGCGGCGTCCAAATAGGATGATAAGAATTCTTCAAATTCCATGCCGTAGCCTTCCGCCGTAGTCTTATAATATGCCGCCATCATATCGCCCTGATAATCAAGAAGCGACTCGGGGACCTCGGAAACGGTGCTGTTCTTCATGAGGTAATCGTTTATATAGGACGAAATGTTCGTCTTTTCCATATCGGCCTTCATTTTAGTGCGCATATCGTCAACAGAAGTCCAGCCGTAATTTGCAAAATTTATACGAACAAAGTCGTCTGTGAGCTCGGGGGTCGTTTCCTCGATAATGGAATTTATCTTTATCGTAAAGACGGCGTCAACGCCCGCCTTTGTGGGGTCATTCGGATATTCCTCCGGGAAGGTCACGTTTATGTCAAATTCCTCGCCGGGCTTATGACCGATTATCTGCTCCAAGAAGCCGGGGATAAACGAATCTACGCCGATCGTTATGCGCTGATCGGTCGCAGCGCCGTTATCAAAGGCCTCGCCGTCGATATATCCCGTATAGTCGATATTTATGATATCGCCGTCGGCCACGGCACGGTCAAGTATTTCAACGTCTTCGGTGTAGTTGTTCATCAAGTATTCTATGTTGTAGTCAATTACGTCGTCGCTTACCTCATACTCCTCCGGCGCCACTTGTATGGACGCATAATCTTCGGGAAGCGTTACGTAATCGAGCGCTTTAACACCCTTAAAGGTGCCGTCTTCATTTAAACCGGCACTGTAGTTTATTGTTCCGTCGTCATTAAATACTTTTTCATTGCCGCTGCTTTGGCATCCTGCGAAAAGACCTGCAAATACGCCTGCGGCCAAAACTGCACTGAGTATTTTTAGCTTTTTGTTCATTTTTTCCTCCATTTATAAAACGAGTAATTATGGAAACAGTATATACGCTTTCTGTGAACATTTTGTGAACGCAAAGGGAATTTTATTAGTTTTTTGTGCGGTAAAAATCAGATATACCGGCCTCAATTGCCTTTATTCGCAAGACCGATGAAAGCCGAAATCATATTCTAAAGGTTTTTCATGTATTTTTTCGGCAGATATAAAAAATCTCCATGATCACATGGAGATTTTTTTCAAATAATACGGCGTCACTGCTCGCTGCGCTCGAACGACGCTATAGTCTCGTCCGTGTCTGCGTTTACGTAATCTATAAGCGAAAGATTGCCTATAAGGCCGAACGCAGTCTCGGCACAGCCCTCAAAATCAACCGCTTCGGCAGCCGTTCCCTCTTCGGCTTTCAGATAAACGGTAAGACCGTATGGCTCCTCGTCCGACTGTATCGCAATATGGTCGTATGCGTATCCTTCGGGATACTCCGTAAGTCCGGCGATATTCGCAACGCTCGAGTTGTCGCCGACGTAATCTGTTCTGTACTGCTCGAGCGGGCTTTCCTGCGCTGCGGGCTCGCTGCCGTTTTTTTCGTCTTTTTGCGAATTGTCCGCGCAGCCGCAAAGGAGGAGCGAAAACGCGACCGCCAAAGCGAGCGCGAACGTGAATGCTTTTATTTTGCGGGTTGTCAAGTCAAGTGCAACAGTTGGTCTGAAAAGACCTCATAGGGAGTTGACCAATTAAGGCATTTGCGTGGTCTTAGGTTTATCAGTGCAACAAATCGGGATAATTCATCATCAGTCATGTCGCCTAAGTCTCT
>JAFQZS010000037.1 GCA_017405765.1 Clostridia bacterium | reverse complement strand
TGCAGCAATTCACGAATTTTCTCCCTCCGTGCTCGTTCCTCGGAACTGCGTTTTCTTCTGCTGCTCATAATTAAACCTCCAATATGGTGCTTCTATTTTACACCTTATCGGAGGTTTACACAATTTTCGGGACGGCCTCGATAACGTTCATAAAACGTCATCCGCTCAGCAGCTGTGATCGATTACTTTTTACTGTTTAGGATCATAAGAAGCTCTTTCATGAAGGTGTCAATATCCTTAAACTCCTTATATACAGAGGCAAAACGCACATAGGCGACGTCGTCGATCTCCTTAAGACGGTCCATGACAAGCTCGCCTATCTGTTTTGTGGTAACTTCCTTTTCCATGGAATTATACAGCTCGGATTCTATATCGTTAGCTATACCCTCCAGCGTAGAAATCGATATCGGGCGTTTTTGACACGCGCGCAGAAGACCGGTAAGCAGCTTTTGCTTATCAAATTCTTCGCGCGATTTATTCTTCTTTATTACCATAAGAGGAATACGCTCCACCGTTTCATAGGTGGTAAAGCGTTTGCCGCACTTGAGGCATTCGCGCCGACGTCTTATGCTTACGCTTTCGTCAGTCGGTCTGCTGTCGATAACTTTACTTTCATAATAGGAGCAATATGGACATCTCATGGCAATTTTCCCTTCAACGAAATAATAATTATGTAATCTGTTTAAATAATTATATCAACTAAACGCATATGTTTCAATATAAAAATCAAAAAAAATACAAAATATAGTTGTTTTTTTTGATCTATTCGGAAATGTGGTCATAAACTATGTCAAAGAGCGTACAAGGAGTAACTGCGCCGTCGATAAGCCTGCCGATAAGGCGCTCGGTAAAGCGGCGGTCGCACGATATGGATCGAATAAAAGACGACTCGTTCATTTGCGGCGCATTGGGATATTCAAGCGATATTTCACATCCGTATTCTGTAAGCGTATCTTTTTCATCCGTTGTTTCGCTTTTGCTGATAAGCATATAGTAGTTGAGTACAAAGGGCATATCAGACCCGCTATTTTGTGTTATGCTTGATGCTTTTATGCGTTCGTACATTTCTCTCATCTCCTGTTTTTTAGTTTTTTCAAGAGTAATTCTAACAACATATCCCTAAAAAACAAGAGGCGTTTCATCGCAGTATTCTTCAAAAAACAACATTTGCTTTAATAAATGTAGATAACGCCTGTCATTTGAATTATGTCAACTGACATGCAGAAGAAAAATGATATTTTCTGTCGCAAAAAGAAGATAAGTTTTTTATTCTCTATGCCCGTAATAAAAGCTTTTTTGCAGCAAAAAAAGACGAACGTTGAGCTCGTCTTTTTCTCGATTTTGATTATTGTTGTTATTAAGCTTTTGCGCGCTTTGCTTTAGCTTTAGCCGGAGCCTTGGTGCTGCCCTGGCTCTTCTTCTTGTTTTCAAGCATATACCAGAAGTTGCCCGAAAGGAATACGGACGAATACGTACCGCAGATTATACCGATAACTATCGGAAGAGCGAAGTTTCTTATGGAATCTACGCCCATTATGCAAAGCAGGAGCACCATTACGAAAGTCGTAAGAGACGTGAGTATCGAGCGATTCATTGTTTGCCATATGCTTGTGTTTATAACGGTTGCAAAGTCGTCGCGCGACATCGTTTTTTTGTTTTCTCTCACTCTGTCAAAAAGAACGATGGTCGCATTTATCGAATAACCCACTATTGTAAGTATGGCTGCGATAAATGAAGTGTTTATCGGTATTGCAAACAGTATATAGAACGTAAGCACAACGAGCACGTCGTGAACAAGGCAGATTATCGCCGAAAGTCCCGACTTGAAGCTGAACCTTATCGTGATGTACACGAGCATCAGCACGACGGCTACAACGACTGATATCAGCGCTGCACGGCTCATATCGGCGCCGACTGACGGAGAAACATTATCTACCGAGTAGCGGTCTGCAACAGTGAGGCCGAACTCTTCTGCAATGGCGTCGAACGCTGCGTCACGCGTTTCGCTGGAGAGCTCTTTCGATTTTATGATCACTTCCTGGCGCTCGCTGCCGGTTATCTGGATGCTCGAGGCCGCTTCGCCCGTTATTTCGACCATGATATCATTGAGCTTAGATATATCCTGATCCGTTATTTCCTTATGGAGGTTATACTGCTGAGTAGTACCGCCGGTGAAGTCTATATCAAGATTAAAACCGCGAATGCAGAATCCGATAATACCGGCAACTATTATGATTATCGATATGGCGAGAAAGATCTTTCTCTTTCCGACAATGTCAATGCGTATCTTTGTGTTCATTCTAAATCCCTCCTTTAGGCGCCGTAAAGCTTATGGTTAGTGATACCGAAGCCGACCATGCACTTTAAAAGTATTCTGGTTATAATAAGCGCCGTTATGAGCGATACGATAATTCCTACAAAGAGCGTTATCGCAAAGCCCTGGATAGAACCGGTACCGAACTGCCACAGCACGAACGCTGCTATAAGAGTCGTTATGTTTGCGTCCAAGATAGCTTTGAATGCACGTTTAAAGCCGCTCTCAACAGAAGCCTTGACCGACTTGCCAAAGCGTATTTCTTCCTTGACACGCTCGAATATGATGACGTTTGCATCGACTGCCATACCTATGGACAGGATTATACCGGCGATGCTGGGAAGCGATAAGTTAAAGCGGAATACAGTTATGATTATTCCTACGATAGATACATATGCAACGAGGGCTATAACAGACATAAGGCCCTGGATGCGATAGAAAACTACCATTATGATCGCCACAAGGATAAGACCTATAAGGCCTGCCCAAAGGCTTGTCTCAAGGGCGCGTTCACCTAACTGCGGGCCTACCGAACGAAGCTCGACGTCTTTTAATGCGAACGGAAGCTGTCCGGCTGTTATTATATCTGCAAGCCACGTAGTTTCCTCTGCCGTAAAAGTGGGGCTTTCGATAATGCAAGACTCGGAATCTATGCGATACGAAACGGATGCAGAGCTTACTACCTCGCCGTCCATTAAGATAGCTATAATATTCTGTCCCTGCGGAAGCTTTGATATTCTGTCGGTCTCATTGGCGAAGATCTTAGCCGCGTCCTGCGTGAACGTGAGCTGAACGTAGTATTGGCTTGTACCGTTTTGCTGAGTCTGGCCGTACTGCGACTTTGCCGAAACTACGTCGGAGCCAGTAAGGAATACGTTGCCCTGATAGTCGCAGAACACAAGCTGTGCAGTCGAACCAAGCTTCTGTACCGCCTCTTCGGGATCGTCAATGGACGGTATCTCTATGCGTACACGCCTGTCGCCGACCTTTGTGATATCAGCCTCGTAGAGTCCCAAAGAATTCAGACGCTGGCGCATCATGCTGACAACAGAGTCCATATTGGTAGATAATTCGTCCGGGCTCATGCTCTCTTCGATCTGCGCTTCATAAGTAATAACGGAACCGCCTACGAGGTCAAGACCTTTACGAACGCCGTTTTCCGTATCGAAGACGCTGGGTATCATGAAATTGCCGATGTAAACGCCTGCAAGAGCAATATAAGTAATTATTGCAATTATAATAAGCGTTACAATAAACTTAGGAAGGGGTTTTGCCATACATTATGCCTCCTTTTTACAAACAAATTAAATTATATAACCAAAAGCGGTTCAAAGTCAATAAAACAACGATAATTTGATGAAATATTTATTATATTGGTTATGTTATACGTTCAATTCAACTTTCATACCGAGCTGGTCGCCGTATTTTTCTAAGATCGGAGATATAACTTCGTCTAAAAACTCAAGAGTCTGATTTGCGGCGCGTCCAGTATAATCGGACGGGTCGAGCATCGTTTCTATCTCCTCTTTCGTAAGGCCGAACGCCGGATCCGATACGATGCGGTCGATAAGGTCGTTTTCGCCGCCGTTCTCCTTTACGTTCTTGCCTGCCGCGATAGAGTGAACTCTGAGCTTCTCGTGAAGCTCCTGCCTGTCGCCGCCCTTTTTAACGGCGTTCATCATTATGTTTTCGCTTATCATAAACGGAAGCTCCGACATGATGCGGCGTCTTATCATTTTCTCGTATACCACCATGCCGCGCGTTATATCTATGTAGATATTGAGTATGGCGTCAACGGCCAAAAAGGCTTCGGCAACGGATATGCGCTTGTTTGCGGAATCGTCCAAGGTCCTTTCGAACCACTGTGTAGCCGAGGTCACCGCGGGATTTAAGGCGTCTATTATGACGTATCGCGCAAGCGAGCCTATGCGTTCGCTTCTCATGGGGTTTCTCTTATACGGCATGGCTGACGAGCCTATCTGATGCGCCTCGAAGGGCTCCTCTATCTCCTTTAGGTGAGAAAGCAGACGAAGATCGTTGGAAAACTTATACGCGCTCTGAGCTATTCCCGAAAGGACGTTCAGCACGCGGGAATCGAATTTGCGCGAATAAGTCTGTCCCGAAACGGGAACGCACTCCGAAAAGCCCATCTCGTTTGCAATAAGCTTTTCAAGCTCTTTGACTTTGGCTTCATTGCCCTCGAAAAGCTCCATAAAGCTTGCCTGAGTGCCCGTGGTGCCCTTTGAGCCCAAAAGCTTCAGACGCGATAAAATATACTCAACGTCTTCAAGGTCCTGCGTAAGCTCATATATCCAAAGCGAGGCCCTCTTCCCCACCGTAGTAAGCTGCGCCGGCTGAAAATGCGTAAAGCCGAGAGTCGGCGTTTTTGCATATTTTCTTGCGAATTCGGAAAGCTGCCATATGACGTTGACAAGCTTTTTTCGTATGAGCAGAAGCCCTTCCTTCATTAAAATAACGTCGGTATTGTCGCCAACGTAGCACGAAGTCGCGCCGAGGTGGATTATTCCCTTTGCATTAGGGCACTGAAGGCCGTAGGCGTACACGTGCGCCATAACGTCGTGGCGGACCTCTTTTTCGCGCTTTTTAGCGTCCTCGAGATTTAACTCGTCCTTATGCGCTTCAAGCTCCGCTATCTGCTGCGGCGTTATAGGCAGGCCGAGCTGCATTTCGGCGCGCGCCAAAGCGATCCAGAGTCTGCGCCACGTTTTGAATTTCTTATCCTCAGAGAAGATATACTGCATTTCGTCGCTTGCATATCTTGAGCTTAAAGGACTTTTATAAGACGTACTCATTTTTCACCTCTATAAACAAAATACAGGCGCGAAAAAATGCGCGCCGGTTTTATTATTAACACAGTAAAGTTTAATACTAACCGATGTCGTTGTCAAATGAAAATGCTGTTGTTTAAACGCATAAGCGAAGCGGCCGAATAACGGTACATGACCGAAATGCAGCCGCTTTTTTACAGACGCATTATTTATTCTTCGATCTCTTTTAAAAATGCTTCAAGTCTGTCAAGACCTTTTACGATATTTTCCATGGAGGTTGCATAAGACCATCTCACATAGTCGCCCGCGCCGAAGCTTTCGCACGGTACGAGGGAAAGCTTGAATTGATCGAGCAGTATCTCGCAGAGCGACGACGCGCTTTCTATCTCTTTGCCGTCGTATTTCATGGAGAAAAGCTCCGATACGTTCATCATTACGTAAAACGCGCCCATAGGCTTGCGGCAGTGAACGTGCGGCAGGTTGTTTATGCGGTCTACCATATAGTTTCTGCGCTTTAAAAACTCTGCCTTCATGCGGTCGGCGGAGCCGTCGTCCTTTGACAGAGCCGCCAAAGCAGCATATTGAGCTATCGTATTGGGGTTTGACGACGAATGGCTCTGATAATTGCTTATAAGCGCCGCTATCTCGTGATTGCTTGCGCTGTATCCAATACGCCAGCCCGTCATGGCATAAGTTTTTGATACGCCGTTTATAACTATCGTAAGATCCTTTATATCATCATTGAACGTGGCGATGCTTACGTGTTCTTTGCCGTCGTAAACGAGCTTTTCGTATATTTCGTCGGAAATAACGTAAATACCGTTTTTAACGCATATATCCGCAATGACCTTGAGAAACTCGTTAGATATCATCATGCCGGTAGGGTTGTTGGGGTTTGTTATTATAATGGCCTTTGTTTTATCGGATAAAGCGTCTTCTATCTGCTTTCTCGTTATCTGAAAATCGTCTTCTTCTTTTCCCTCAAGTATTACGGGATATCCGCCCGCCATTTGTATCAATTCGTAATAGCTTACCCAGAACGGACCGGGGAGAATGACCTCGTCGCCGGGATTTAAGAGTACGCTCAGCGAATTGTAAAGCGCCTGCTTTGCGCCGCTCGATATGATTATCTGCGAGGGCTCGTACGTCAGGTTGTTGTCTTTCTTTAATTTATTGCAGACCGCTACTTTAAGGTCGTATATGCCTGATGCGGGAGTATATTTCGTTTTGCCTTCCGCTATTGCCTTGCATGCAGCGGCTTTGATGTATTCGGGAGTGTCAAAATCGGGCTCGCCTGCGGCAAATCCGACCACGTCAATACCCTCGGAGAGCATACGCTTGAACTTTGCATCGATTCTCAGAGTTGCTGAAGGGTGTATTCTCGATGCTCTCCTGGATAAAGGTTTTTTATTCATTCAATTTGTCACCTCTCAAAAGTTACCCAAAAGCGCTTCCAGCGCTGATTTCAAGATATTATATAACAGTTCTTGCAAAATATCAAGAAAAAAGGCGCAAAAAAATAAAAATATGCAATTTCACAATAAACTTTATTCATTTTGCATTGGATTACAGCACTAATTATATAAAAAAAGCGGGTGCTGAGGTAAAATATAGATATAATAGCAAACGGCGCGAAAATTTCGCCTAAAGCAGATGAAAAGACGCTTCCAAAGGACCATACATTCCCGTGAAAGCGTCTTTCTTTTATGCGCTTTTTAAAAAGAAGCAGTTTTTTATAAAGCCCCTTATCATGAAGCCTGCGCTTTCATATTATTACGGGCTGAAGCTGTTTGCCCGAAAGCGCGCATAAAGCGGCTTCTGGAAGCCGCTTCATATCGGAAAGCAAGGAAGATTCTTTAGATATGGGATCGTCCTGTCCGAACGGCACAAAGAATACGTTTTTTGTATTCATAAGCGTACCGATGTTCTTAAGGTTTGCCGACAGCGCATCGTTCGTAGACGGAGCAATGATCACCGGCCGCTTGTTTCTTAGCTGCGCTTTTGCGGCCATCGTTACGGAAGTATCGGTAATACCGGAGGCAAGCTTTGCAAGCGTGTTGCCTGTGCAGGGGGCAATGATCAGCGCGTCAAGCAGCTTTTTTGGGCCTATCGGTTCCGCTTCGATGATCGTGTGTATGACCTTTTGCTTGCACGCTGCTTCAAGCTTTTCTATATGCTCGCGCGCCGTTCCGAAGCGCGTATCTGTAGAATAAGCGTTTTCTGACATTATCGGAACAACGGAGCATCCCGTTGATATCAGTCCAAAAAGCCCTTCAAAGGCTTTAAGAAATGTGCAGTAAGAGCCGCACATCGCAAAGCCTATAGTAAGTCCTTCAAGGCATATATTGTCTTTCATTTGCTCATCTCCGTTTCGTAAAGCATATTTTCAATAGTAGAGAGTATTATGCGCCCGGCAGCGGCAGGCGCCGTTTTGCCCGGCAGTGACAACGCGCGCACGGCCTTGATGCCCATGCTGTTTGCCGCGTCAAGGTCTATTCCGCCGGGCAGCGAGGCAAGATCTATCATAACGCAGCCGTTTTTTACATGGGAAATAAGCTTTTTGTTAAATATCATATATGGCACTGTGTTTACTATAATATCAAAATCAAGCTCCGTATAAAAAAGCTCATCTGTTTTTATCGGTTTCATGGAGTATGCCGCGATCCACGAAAGATCTTCTGGTTTTCTTGCGCTTACGGTCACGTCTGCGCCCAAAAGATGAAAGCGCCGGGAAAGTATCTTCCCTATTCTGCCGTAGCCGCATATAAGAACGCGGCTTCCCATGATCGTGCCGTCTGTATTTTCTATTGAGACGGCCAGCGCGCCTTCTGCCGTAGGTACGGCGTTCATAACGGCAAAATCCTCGCGTTTCATGTAATCGTTTATGACGAATCCTGATTTTTCGGCCGCTTCAACACAGCTTTTGTCGATTTTTCCGCCGAATACTTTTGCGCTTTTCGGTATTATGCGAAAAAGGGTATCAAAAGTTACGTTTTCATCCGAAAAAGGCGCGTTGAGTTTGCCTTGTATAAATGCAGGAAGCGGAAGTATGACTATATCTGCGCCGTAAAGCGCATCTCTGCATATCGGCTGAGAAGTATGACGTCCGAGAAAGCCGCTTTTTTCAAATGCGCATAATACAACGTCGTTATTCTGCAAAAGAAGGCGTTCATATATGGCGAATTGACGCATATCGCCCCCTATGACCGCAACCGAATGATTTCGTATCATTTTTATTTCCTCCGGTTCATCAGGATTACACGATATAATATGCAAAACTTGGCCTTCTTGTGTTTGCGGCAAGAAAAGAGGATCTGATATGAGAGAAACAGTCACGAACGAATTATGCATATTAAACAATAATAACATTGAATTGAAAAAAAATATGTATATTTTTTAAAAACTATTGATTTTTAATACAGAATATGGTACCATACTAAAAAAAACTAGGAGGTATCATATGGCACAGGAACAACCTGTAAAAAAGAACAGATATTGTTGGGTAATTTTTATTATAGCATGTCTTGCAGGTCTTTGCGGAGTCGGCCTTATCAGCAATACCTACGGTATGTTTATGGGCCCGATAGCCGAGGACCTCGGAGTAGCTAAGTCGTCGGTATCGCTGCTTATGACCATAGCGTCATGGTGTACCGTAGCTTTTTATTTTCTTGGCGGCAAGGCTTTCGCCAAATGGGGCGTAAGGAAGGTATCTACTATTGCCGGATTTATTATGGCGTGCGGGTTGCTCTTGTATTCGTTAAGCACGCAGCTTTGGCATTTCTATCTGGTAGCTGCTCTGTGCGGCGGTACAAGCGCGTTTGCCGCTTTGAACGTTGTTCCGATACTTATCAACAACTGGTTTATAAAGCACAGGGCGCTTGTTATGGGTATCGCAATGATGATGACCGGCATCGGCGGCGCATTATACAATCCGCTGTTTGCAGGCATAATAACGAATTACGGCTGGAGAATGGGATACAGGACAGCAGCCGTTATAGCGCTTCTCTTCCCCGTGATCGGCGGTATCTTTATGAGAACGAAGCCTTCCGAGATAGGACTTCAGCCCTACGGTATGGAGGATTCGGAGGAAATGAAGGACTTAAAGGGTCAGGTACATATAAAGGAGTTCCCCGGTATACCTAAGAAATATGCGTATAAGTCGTCCACACTGTGGCTTGCGTTCCTTACGATAATGTTTACGGGCTTCTCCTCCGGATTCAATCAGCACTGGGTAAACTGCGGCGTAACGTACGGTTACACTCTCGTTCAGGCGTCGTTTATCGCTACGGCTGCTATGATATCGGCCGCAATATTCAAGGTAATAGGCGGATTTTTGAACGACAGCAAGCTTGGTCCGAGAAATACGCACGTATTATTCTCCGTTATGGGCATAATCGCAATGGTAATGCTCATGATACATCATAACAGCGCAAATCATTCTCTTATGATAATAGCAGTATGCTCCGTTATTTACGGCATGAACCTTTCGCTTATGACTATGTCCGGTCCCGTAATGATAAGAAATATATTCGGCATGAGAGATTACGGCGTTATCTACCCGATAGTTAATATGGGTATGTCGATCGGTACGGGTCTTACTTATTCGCTCAACGCGGTACTTCTTGAGTCTGTAGGCTCTTATATGGGCTCTTACGTATTCAACAGCGTTGTTATCGCAATATCGCTTATTATGTGCATAGCTACGTTTGCTTCGGGCAAGAAGGCAAGAAGCAAGTATTGGAGAGAAGTCGGCGAAGCGCTTTAAGCACAGTAATGTGATAAGCTTATATCTTAAATACGAAAGACGGTCAGCCAAAGCTTCAGCTGACCGTCTTTTTTTTATTGTCATTCGTCTGTATTTTCAGCGGAAGTATCTTCTGTTTCTGTTTTTGCTTCCGTTTTCGGTTCTTCCAAGTCCATTATAAATTTGCACAAATCGTAAGTAGCATTAGGTTTCCCCATAAGCCTTATGTTTTCGCGCATACGCTCTATTCTGTTCGGAGTTTCAAAAATGTAGAAGAGCGCTTCGTCTATGCCGAAGGTATCGGATACCTTGAGCGCAAGACCGTTGTTTAAGAAAAACTCGGTATTTCTGTCCTCCTGCCCCGGTATCGGATTTACGATTATCATGGGTAGTTCCTTTGCCATAGCTTCCGACGAGGTAAGTCCTCCCGGCTTTGTTATTATACAGTCGGCGGCGTCCATCATGACCTCTACGTTATCCGCGTATCCGTGAAGATAAACGTCTTTATTGAGCTGCATACGTTTGATCTTACGGTACGAGCGTTTGTTCGAGCCGCATACGACTATGATCTGAAGGTCGATATCTAGCTGGTCTATCTTTTTTAAATGCTTGCCTATATTGCCGTAGCCCATCGAACCGCTCATAAGAAGCACGGTATTCTTGTTCTCGTCCATACCGAGTATGCGGCGCGCCTCTTTCTTATCTGTCTTTTTTGAAAATTTGGGATGTATCGGTATTCCCGTATGCATGAATTTCGCGGCGTCCATTCCCCTTACGCGGGCGGCGTAATCGATGAGAAAGCTGGGAGTGACGAACCAGTCGCCGCAGTCCACCTCCTGCCAGAAGGGATGGATCGTGAAATCAGTGATTATAGATATTATCGTTGCTTTCGTTTTGCCCTCTTTTTTTAACAGATTTGCGATTATTGCGGAAAACACGTGCGTACATACTATAACGTCGGGGTCGTAATCTTCCAAAAAATCATATATACGTACCGACAGTATTTTATTGACTATGTAAGTGGGCGAAAAATCGGGCTGTTTTTCCTGCAGTTCGGCCATGCGGTACGCAGAGCCGTAAAAATGCGGCGTAAGACCTGTGGACATGAGATATATAAGGTTAACGGCTTCTCCGAGCGCTGTATTTATGTATTCGTATGAGTCGATCATCTCTGCTGTCGCGCCCATGGAGACGAGCATATTGCATATCGCCTTTCCGGTGGCGTTATGCCCCTGACCTGCGGTATTTGACATAACAAGAACTTTCATTTTAAACCTCCGTAAAACATCACATGAAAAATTCTTTTAAATGCAGATATTCTATATTCTATACTAAGCGGCTGATTTAGTAAATAGACAAACGGTTAATTTTATACGTCTCGATTTTTTAATCTCGGAATGTTTTTCGTATAGCCAAGGTGTTTTGAGTCTATAAGTATCACGTCGTCTCCTATCGTTTTTATATCGCTCCACGGTATAACGTAGTCGTCCGTCCTTCCGAATAATCCGAAAAACCTTCGCGGCCCCAGCACGACAAATGAAACGGCGCGCCCCTCAGATGATTCGAAATTAACGTCGTGAAGGTATCCCAGCTTACAGCCGTTATTTATATTAACGACGTCTTTTGCTCTCAGTTTAGTCACGCTGAGATATAGTTCAGGCATAATTATTCCCCCTAAAGTATATATCTGATTAAGCATATGGAGCGGTATTACCCGCCCCACATGCTTTTTCGCATCCTATATATTTTTCTTCACATGGGATATGGCGCTCTTTTCGAGGCGGCTTACCTGGGCCTGCGAAATCCCTATATCGGCTGCCACCTCCATTTGAGTGCGTCCCTCGAAAAACCTAAGTTTTAATATTTCGCGCTCTCTGTCGTTCAATCTGTCCATAGCTTCTCTGAGCGCTATATGCTCAAGCCATATTTCGTCTGAATTCTTATTATCTTTAAGCTGGTCCATTACATATATCGTATCGCCGCCGTCTGAATATATAGGCTCATATAACGATACCGGATCGCATATCGCTTCAAGCGCGAATACTATGTCTTCTTTATTTTGCCCCATTTCGCGCGCGATCTCGTCGATAGTGGGTTCTTTCAGATCGCGATTCATTATTTTTTCTCTGACGCCCAATGCCTTATATGCCACATCGCGCATCGAACGTGACACTCGTATCGAGTTGTTGTCTCTCAGATAGCGGCGTATCTCCCCTATTATCATGGGCACGGCATATGTTGAGAACAGCACCCCGTGGCTGGTGTCAAAGTTATCGATCGCTTTGATAAGACCGACGCAGCCGATCTGAAAAAGATCGTCGGCCGACTCTCCGCGATTATAAAATCGCTGTATTATGCTGAGTACAAGTCTTAAATTTCCGTTTATGAACTCTTCTCTCGCCTCTTTGTCACCGCTTCGTATCCTTTCCATAAGCGCAGTCTTTTCTTCGTTTGAAAGCACTTTAAGCTTGGAAGTGTTCATACCGCAGATTTCAACTTTATTTATCATTATCGTGCCCCCGGCATGATGATTTCCAATTATTTGGATAATTACATTATTGCCGAAAACTCCGATTTTATACGAGGCGGGCTATTTCCTTTTGCAGCCTTAAAATGATCTTCTTTTCAAGACGCGATATGTATGACTGAGATATTCCCAAGGCGTCTGCAACCTCTTTCTGCGTTTTTTCTTCGCTGCCGCAAAACCCGAAGCGCATGCGGATTATTTCGCGTTCTCTCGGCGAGAGTTTATCTATTACGCTTAAAAGAATGCGTTGGTCTACTTCGTCTTCCAGTTCTTTTAATACAACGTCGCCCGAAGTACCCAATATATCCGAAAGCAGAAGTTCGTTTCCGTCCCAGTCGACGTTAAGCGGCTCGTCAAGTGAGATCTCGCGGCTCGTATGAGAGTTTTTTCTTAAAAACATGAGTATTTCGTTTTCCACACATCTTGACGCATAAGTAGCAAGCTTTATGTTTCGTTCAGGCTTATAAGTATTTATAGCCTTTATAAGTCCTATTGTACCGGTCGATATAAGGTCTTCAATGCCTACGCCCGTATTTTCAAATTTTCTTGCGATGTATACAACAAGTCTTAAATTGTGCTCTATAAGTATCCTTCGAGCGCGCGACGGATCGGTTTTTAAAAGCTCGATAACTCTGTTTTCCTGAGAAACCGATAACGGCGCGGGAAGCGTATCGCTTCCGCCTATATAGAAGACCGCATCGCGCCCGAGACGCCTTAACAATAATGAGATTTTTTTTAAAGTCTTGATCATTTTTATGCCTCCCCGTCTTTTGCATCAAATGCCGCAGGGTTCACCAGCGCATTTATTCGGCCGTCATCCGTGAGACGAGCGCGGCTTACGGCAACAGGTACCTTGCTTGTTTTAAGCTCGCCTTTATTTATATAATATGTTGCCTCATCTGCAAAAAATGCCGGAATAAGTCCGTTTTTTGCTCCGAGCGACGTATACGGCAAAAAAATTATGCCTAGCGACGGCTCGGCGCCGCCCTCTCCCGACAGCGCGGCCGAATCCTGTGGGCTTAATATGTCCGACAGAGCCGAAAGCTCACAAACGATGACCGGCTTATGCTCGACAGGAGTTTTAAGCATATTCCCGCTGTCGCACATGGCGCGCAGCATACAGCTTTTTGCACCGAGTGAAATACGTATATCTATGATCTGTTCTTTTGTATATATGCGCCGTTTAAATAAATAGAGCGCATAATTCAGTATGATATATGATATCGCGCAGACCGTAAGTAATACGGGAAGCGAAAGCTCCAAATAAAAAACGCCGTTGTTTTGAAGCATTTTTTCTTCGCTGACAAGCGGGGTTAGGTAAAAAAGCGCGAAAGCGGCGCCTCCGAACAACAAGTTCATCAAAAGAAAGGCCGCCGTACACCTTAAAAGGTATCGTATATTTTTAAATCCGAAGGCCGCAGTTACTATAGAAGCGGCAAATATAAGCTTAAGTCCTATCCAGGCAGGCGTTGAAAACGAAGGAAAAAACATGCATATCGAGTAGGCCCCGCCTAAAGCAGCCGCAGCTGCGGTGCGCCCGTGAGATGCACGCACAGACATCATCTTTGCCGTGCAGAGTATCAGAGCACAGTTAATAATAAAATTTATAAAAAACAGTACGTCAATATATACAATACGTGTTTCCCCCATATGCCGCCTCGTTCTTTAAAAGGAATTTTTGCACACGCCATTATTTTATATTGGGTTCTGCGTAAAATTTGTCATATGATGATATATGAGCAGATTATTCACTATATGAAAAAAGACTGTGAAAAAAAGATGAAAGAAATCTTTTTTCACAGTCCGTTTTTTTTGAAAATGCTCTTTGTCAGCGCGTTTCAAGTTTTGTGAAAGCGGCGATTTTCGGGTATGCTTTAAGCCCTATAAAGCCTATTATAAATCCCGTAAACAGCGATACTATCAAAAGTATCGGCAGATAAAAAATGTACGACGGGCTCAAAAGCAGGATTATTACCATTATCACCTGACCGAGGTTGTGGCATGCGGCGCCGAATATGCTTATGCCTATCTGCGATACGTTGTCTTTAAGAGCGTATTTTATAAAATACATTGCAAGAACGCTGAGTACGCCGCCCGAAAGCGAAATCAAAAATACTGTTATTCCTCCGCTGTATATCGATGAAATGAGACAGCGCAAAAAAACGACGCATAAGGCTTTGGGAAGCGCAAAGTACATTACAAGAAACAATGTCACAAGATTTGCGACGCCTATTTTAAATCCGGGAAGCGGTATCGGTACTGCAAGCGAAAGCAGATTGTCAAATAAAGAAAGCACGAGCGCCAATGTCGTAAGTATCGCGAGAACGGCGATATCATGAGTTTTGCTTTTTTCCATTCGTCCCTCCTATCCTGCCAGCGCATCCAGCTCGCTGCCGCTTGATACTATAGAAATGCTGACCCTGTTAGGAAGACATGCCGCAAAATTATGACGCGGCGACAGTACGCCGGATCTCACGCAGTCGCCGTCGGGACAGTCTGCATATATAAATGCAGCGGAGCCGTTTTTTACTTCGATTATGTTTTTATACTTTCCGTCTATTTCGATAGTTTCATAATAGTCTTTATCGGAAAGATCGATACGGCGGTATTCTTTGCCGTCTACAGTTATGACGAGCGTATCGGCGTCATTATTCGCTGCAGGCGCCATATAAATAAGCGCCGCGCATACTATAAGCACTATTATTATAATAATATCGCCGCGCTTAAACAACATGTTTCGACCTCCGTTAAAGCATATAAAGTTAGACACTCCTAACTTTATATATTATACCACTGTGCATTAAGCTCAGTCAATAAGCAAAATGACTGCGCAAGTCAGCGAAAAGAGCACATAAAGTATCATGGCGCAGATGAATATGCTTCGCGTTTCAGGCGTATCTTCATTTTGCGCATCTACCGATAAAGAAGAACATTTTATACAATTTGTTATGCTTTCAAAGACTTCGTCTGCGTATGTGCTAAATTTTATTGACGGCACACATCGCTCGAGATATTCTTCCGCTTTTTTAATGTCTCTAAAAAGCACGTCTTTTTTTTGCCCGTCAATATTAAAAAGCATAAAAAGCTCACGGATAAACGAACCGCCTCTTAAAAGCCTTGAAGCTGCCCAGCGCTTTTGTTTTGCAGTAAACGCTTTTTCTGCGTCATATGATATTATACTGAGAGCACACTCTGCGTCCGGACCGTAATTTATATATGACGGCGACGAGTAAAGCAAAGACGCGCCATATGTACGAATAAAACCAAGCGTATCAACGACCGAGCCCGCCGAGCCGTCGCACTCTTTAGCGTCGATACACATGCATTGAGAAAAAGCGGATATATCAAAGGCACATTCAAAAGAGGCGTCCGAAACTATTATTACACGGTCAAAATACTCCATGGCTTCAAGCAATATCATCATGGAAGCGTTAAAGGCGTGGGGATAAAAGAAGACTACAAGAAGATCGCATTTATCGGTGAACGCTTTTTCGCGCAGCAGCCTTCCTTTGTCGCTTTCCTCATAAATCGAAGAGACCCTGGGAAGAAAATCGAAAACGAAGTTTTCGTCACAAAGATGCTCGGCGGCTTTTTTTACACGGATATAAGCCGTGCCCGCAGCACGCAGAGACAGCATTTTGATTTTAAGTGCAGACATAAAGTATCCCCCGGTAAATTCATATTGAATATCACCATAATATATGGATACCGAGGGAAAAAGGTTAATCCGGCGCGCTGTCGTTCTGCTCGGGAGAGCCGCTGTCCGAAGCGGACAAGGGGGCTTTCAGCATTCTCAACTGTTCAAGGCTTACGCCCAGCCTTTTTGCTTCTTTTTTAAGCAGTCGCTGCTCTTTCATTCGCAAAAGGACGAGCTTCATTATGTTTTCGTCCTCGCCCTTGAATATGATGAGGCGGCTGCCCAGGTAATTCACCATAAAAACGAGAGGGCTGGCGATCAGCTTCGCAAGGAACGCGTTCAGACCGATCAAGTCGTGGAAAAGATAGATAAAGACGATGCTGATGCCCATGGTGATGACGTTTAGCATATAGAACATCACCATCTTTTTGCTCAGAAGTCTATCGCGGGTCCTGAACGTAAAGCGACTGTTCAGTATGTAGCTGTTGAGCGTTGCCGTCATAAAGGCAATGACCTGGCATATATATGTATTCAAATGAAATAAGTAATAACAGAGCACGAAGACGAGAACGTCGATGACGGAATTAGAAAGGCCGACCATGCAGAATCTTATAAACTTTCGCGTCTCTTCTTCGCTCAGTCCGAAGGGTCTTATCATTGTTTCACCTCAAAGTCGCCATAGTACGAGAATGTATCAGGCGACTTGTTATTATCATAAAGCTTTACAGACGGGTCTTTATAATCCCATCTTAACAGCTCGGCATAGAGCTTTTCTCCATCGTATAGTGAGAAGTTCTCATTATATGAGACCACCCTAAGCTTATGGAGCACAAACTCATCGTCCATATAATAATAAGCGTCAATTTTATCAGCGTCAAATTCAGGGTATAATCTCCATACGGGACCGTCGTGAAGCGGATATATATCCGGCGCGTCAAGACTGTCCGAAACGGCGTAAAGCGCCCCTTTATAAGCCCAGTCGCTCGACGTTATATTATTGATATGCTCATGGTAGCGCAGAGCAGTATCTACGTATGTGTCGCGAGTGTTTAAAACAACGACTGCGGCGGGGCGTTCCTCTTCGTTTTCCAAAACATTTAAAGTGTTTTCGGCGATAATGCGGTCAATTTGTCCCACAAGCAGGTAATCATTAAGCTCAGCGACATTGACAATTATAAAAACAAAGCATATAACAGCCATCGCTGCGCCTCTTACGTATTTATTAAAAAGAAGCCACTTAAATACAAGGTCCAAAAGGAGCGCGATCCCTATTGCCGACGGAAAGACATTTCTAAGGCTTATCCATGGATTTTGAATAAACACAAACAAAAAGAGCGGCAAAAAGATCAGAATAAACGCAAGAAGCAGCACTAAATAATTCTGCCTTTTGTCTTCCCCGAGCCGTTTTTCTTTTGCGGCATGAAAAAACACCGTAAAAAACACGGCAATTACCGCCAATATGAGCAGTATTATAAAAATGATACTGCCGTCGTTTTTCAGTATTTTAAGGCCTTTTGTAAACCCGCTTATCACGGCGCTGCGGCTTATCTCAAAAAGCAGATCGAATACTACGTTGAAGGCCGCGCCAAAATGACGTGAAAGCTCTTCTGCGGGAGCTTGAAAATCAACTATGTTCATGCGTCCCGTGTATATGGACGTTTTATTTGCGAAAAGGTAAAAATAAGCTATTGCCGCAGAAGGTATTGCCACGATAAGATAATGAAGGGCGCGCTTTTTGTTCGCTATGAGCAGCGCGCACGCCAGTATAAAAGCGATTATCGTTATCTGCTCATAAAATGCCATAGATACGAATAATAAAAACGTACCCGTCACATGTCCCGCCGCTTTTTTTACGGGGCCTTGCGTGTCAAAGCCGAATTGAAGCAGTGTAAGTGAAAGCCCTAAAAAAAACAGCGGCACGATCATACGCGACGAAGCCGACAGCCAGTTTACGGCCTCGCTGCCGAGCGGTATAAGTCCGTAAACAAACAAAAACACGGGCGTCGTTTTAAAATGCCTTGAAAATATGCGGTATATAAGTATTCCCGAAAGTATATAAAGCGCAGTTATAATAAGACTTGCCAGGCGCATATCATTCCAAAAGCCCGACCAAAAATATATGTCGAATACTGCTGCAAACGGACGTGCTGAAAACAGCCCCATTTTCAGAATTATATTCTCAAACGGGTCCTGATAAAGGGTGTAGGCGTGATATTGAATAAAATCATCAAGTACGGGGTTATATAAAAATCCGTAATATCCGCCTTTTATGATCATTACAAGCGCAAATATAACATATACTAAGCGCTCGGGCAGATCATATATCGCACGGCCGATCCGGGAATAAGTATCCATCACTTGTTATTAAAAGACAGGGCGCCTTTATTCAGAGCGGCAACATTGTGCGATATTTGCCGAAAACCGCCCGTAAAGGTAGCCGAGCCTGCCACACAGACGTCGGCGCCGGCATTTGTTATCTCTCCTATATTTGAAGCGGTCACACCGCCGTCAACAGCTATAAGTATATCCTTGCCGTATGATGATATCATTTCTTTTAGATCCTTTATTTTCTTCAGGGCCTGCGGTATGAATTTCTGGCCGCCGAAGCCGGGATTTACCGACATTATAAGCACCATATCGAGATCGTCCATCACGTTTTCTATGGCTGAAAGCGGCGTTGAGGGATTGAGCGCGGCTCCCGCTCTTTTTCCCCGCTCCCTTATCATTGACAGTGCGCGCTGCAGATGAACTGTGCTTTCCGTATGTATGGTCAATATATCAGAGCCCGCACGGCAGAAATCGTCTATATAGCGTTCGGGCCTGTCTATCATCAGATGAACGTCGAGCGTAAGGTCGGTAATGTCGCGCAAAGCTTTGACAACGGGTATGCCTATAGTTATATTCGGCACAAAAATGCCGTCCATAATGTCGACATGGAGATATTCTATGCCTGCTTCTTTTAACAGAGATACATCGCGTGAAAGATTTACAAAATCGGCGGATAAAAGCGACGGTGAAAGTATCATGATCTGGGCTCCTTTAACGAGTTTGTATGTCAAATAATCATTATAACGCAAATTTTTTGCGATGTACATATTTATGTGCTTTTTTGTTTCGGTATTTCCCCTGCGCGTATCAGGGTGGCCTTTGTTATAACGGGCCCCGTTATCTCATATATGAGTGTGGAGCATAAAATTATCGCGCGTATCATTTCGCCGTACTGCGGCACTGCCGTCTGCGCCACGAGGGAAAGGCCGATAGCTACGCCTTCCTGCGGAACGAGCGCGGGTCCGATATACTTCTGCACGGACTTCGGCGCCCGCATGATCCTTGCCCCTGTGTACGCGCCTAAGAACTTTCCTACCACTCTTAAGAGAACGTAAAGTATGCCGACAAGACCGATCGAGGGCAGCACGGATATATTGAGCTCGGCGCCCGATACTACGAAGAACACAAGGAATATAGGCGGAGTTACTCTGTCGCATATCTTCATTATGCTGACCTGATCCTTCGAGAGATTCACGAAAAAGCCGCCCATAGCCATACATGTAAGAAGCGGCGAAGCGCCGATAAGGTTTGCCACGGATACGGTGAGCAGAACGAAGCCTGAGATGATTATCAGGCGGTTCGAGTCCTTTTTGAAAAAACGGAGAGGCAGGCAGAAAACTGCGCCTAAAGCCGCGCCGACGCCGAGAGATACGCCTATCTCGTAAAGCGGCTGAAGCATAGTCGCGGCCGAGAGCGCGCCGCCGGTAATAGTCTTTGCAACGGCGACCGCAATGCCGAAAAGCATAAGAGCGGCGGCGTCGTCTATTGCGACGACACTCAAAAGCATATCGGTTACCGGCCCTTTTGAGTGGTACTGCTTTATTACCATTATCGTTGAAGCGGGAGCCGTTGCCGCCGCTATCGACGAAAGCACTATCGCGAACGACGGATCGCAGCCGATCGCCAAAAGTCCCGCGCATACCACGATAACGGCAAAGAGAGCCTCGAGCACGGCTATGACGATGGGCGTTGCGCCTACTCTCTTGAAATAGCTTATCTTGAATTCGCTGCCTATGGAGAAGGCGATAAAACCGAGAGCCACGTCTGATACGAGGTCAAGCGTGCCGACGATGTTTGAAGGTATTATTTTAAGGACGTACGGGCCTAAAAGCAGTCCTGCCAGTATGTATCCCGTTACGTTCGGAAGCTTTACCTGCTTAACAAGACGTCCGCAGAGAAGTCCGGCAATGAGGACGAGAGCCACGTAAAAGAGCAAATTGAGATTCTCCATGAGACATTTTACCTCCGGTGGTATTCTTTAGCACACGAAAAAAATGACGGAAAACCCGCCATTTTATCTTTTGCCAAGTTTCGGCCTTATCTTATACATATATACAGTAACAAGTCTGGTCATAGCAATATCATACAGCAAAAACAGAGCGTTTGCAATAATAAAGAAAAAAATCATCATCATGTTGGTTGCAGACGCGCTTTCAATAAACAGAGTTTTAAAAAAGATCATACATATTACGGCTGCCGCGTTAAAGACTGCAAATTTTACCGCATACTCCGCCGCTCTCTTTTTAAACTGCTCCGTAAGGCTTTTTATGAACGGATAATATCCTAAAAAGAGCGCGAACATAATAAGCGGGGCTCTTATGGGTATCATAAGAAGTCCTAAAACAGTAACTGCGGCGTACATAATAAGCATCCATTTTCGCCCCAGTTCAATAACTCCTACGAACATGACCATGCTTGCGACTACTACAAAGCATATGTCAAGCACGTTTGAGAGATTTGCAAAAAAAAGCAGTATAAGCGCGAGTGCGGAAAGAATGCCGCCAAGCACCGTCTTTTTAGCTTTGCTCATTTTAAAACACTCTTTTTACGGGAATAAGTCTAACAGCAGTCGCACAGGCAGTCTATACACATAAGTCCGGCGCAGATTTCGCAAAGAGAGCAGCCGGTCGCAGGTGCGCCGCCGGAGGTGCGAAACATTCCGCCCGCATTATTCATACTCTCGAGCGCAGACCTGTATTCTGCGTTTCCGGGCTCCATCTGATATGCGCGCGTATAATTCTCGCGCGCAAGGTCGTACATTCCGCGCCGGTGGTATATGTGTCCCATGAGATAATACCACTGCGCGTTTCGTTCGCTTACGGCACTCAGCGCGCGGTACGCGTCGTCAAGTCTGCCCATTGATATGAGCATACGTATTTCGCCGTAATCGACGCCGGAACTTCCGTAGCCTGAATTGCCATAGCTTGAACTACCATAGCCCGAACTGCCATAGCCTGAACTGCCGGAGCTTCCATAGCCCGAGCTTCCGTATGAACGCGATGAGCCAGGCTGCGAGCCGTAGCCGGAGGCTCGCTCTTTCGTTATGGTGTCGTACGCCTCGTTTATTTCCTTCATTTTTTCCTGAGCCAGATCGGAAAGAGGGTTGTTGGCATATTTGTCAGGATGATATTTTCTTGCAAGCTCACGATAAGCCTGCTTTATTTTTTCGTCGCTGTCGTTCGGCGAAACGCCCAATACTTTATAAGGATCCATCAAGTTTCTCCTTTAAGCCGGATTGGAGTCGGTCGTGCCGCTTTGCTCCGTTTTCTTTTTATACTCTTCGGGATAGAGTATCATAAACTGCTTTTCCGAGAGTCCCATGTTCACGATGTTTTTAAGCACCGCGTCTTCACTTTTGCAAAAGTCCAAAGTTATTGAAAGATTATATATGCATTGTGCAAGCGTGTCATCGACGTCGGCGCGTATCCTTTCGGCAAATGACGCCGCGTCTTCGTCGTCCTTCTTATTATATCTGTATATCAGCGGGTTGTAATCACTGCTTTTCAAATCTTGTTCGATATCGTTGTACGCATCTAATATGTAGATCCAGCGCCCCACGTTCTTCCCTATCTCATAGGCCACTCTCGCGTGCGTTTTATCATCTATATGCGCGGCCATAACGTCGGCAAGCATTGAGAAAAAGGTCTCGGCAGCTTCGTCCATATTAGGTGAGCAAGCTTCTTCAAGCTTGTGAAGCTCGTCCATGGAACGTGCGATACGCTCGTCTGAGCCGCACGCGCTTTTTGATGCGCGCCTGTGCGGGAGCGCCATTATGAGCGATAACAGCCGCGCGGGAATATTTTTCGGGAATTTTTTATCGAATATATCGTCTTTTATCTTGTGCCATACGAGCAGAACGCTTACGTCTGCGCAGTAGTCGATATGCTTTGAATGGCAGTAATGCACCTTTTTAAAGGGATTTATAACGCAGCGCCCTTTCGTTATGCAAGAGTCGCCCGCGCCCGTAACGGCCATTCTGGAAAGCGCCATGAACGCGCTGTCGTAACTTAAAAAAAACCGCGAAATGCATCCGCAGCGCGCCCCCATCTGCTTACATAAACCACAGTAAACGGATTTATAATACTCATATTCTTTTACTTTAAGCTCGGGCTTATGCGGTAAAACATATCCGAACAATTCAGGCCACATCCATTTACATATTTGAGGAGATGAAAAATCCCTCTTTATAGTAAACCAAAAACGCGCCTTTTTCAACAGAATTCATATAAATTAACACTTCGTTTATAATTTTGTAGATTTACGTCATAAATAAAAATATCGGCGCACGCCGTGTGCGCCGATGCTAAAGAATTACCGCTCGTAAAAAGCTGTGATCGCTTTGCTCAGATAATCAGAGAAACCATCTCCGTAGTTTTTGTCGGCGTCGGCCTTAATGTCCTTATCGGTATAATGCTTTGCGATACTAAGCATCATCTCTTTTTCGTCCCTAAGTCCAAGCTCCTGCCTTATTACGAAGCCGTATTCCCCTATGATCGCGCGGATATCAAAGCTGTTTATATCGAGACTGCGTTTAAGGTTCAGTTTTTCAAGGATATGATCTATGCGCCTTTGATAGCTTTTTTCGATTTCATTTGCCAAATCGATCTGCGTCATATCATCAGATGCGTTAGCGTCGCCGTACCACTCGATCATCTTTGCGAACTGATTTTGCACTTTCTTCGATCTCGCTGCGTTAAGATAATGATCTCGCCATTTTTCAACTGAGCCGAACTCCTTTAACGCCGCGTCTTTCATCACCTCGGGCATACGTTCGGCCAATGCCTCAAACAGCTTTATCGACTCCGCTCTGTCAAAAACCGTAAAGTCCATGTCTGCTCCTTTCAATGCTGCGTCGATACTGTCTATCAATCGCTCAATGCGATTTTTCTCTGATTCAAGCATCGTTTTCTGCATTTTTAAAATATTATTTTTGTCAAGAGCAGGGTCGCTTATGATCTGCTTTATTGAATTGAGAGGAATATCCATCTCACGAAAGTAAAGTATCTGCCGAAGCTTCTCCAAAGCGTTTTGGTCGTAAAGCCTGTATCCGGACTTGCTTTTTTCGGTCGGAGAGAATAGACCTATCTCGTCGTAGTATCTGAGCGTCCGTGTACTGACGCCGGTAAGCTTTGACATTTCCTTAATAGTCATCATACCAAAATGCCCCCTTTCTCTTGACGTCAATACTATAATGCTTTACGCCGCGTTAAGGTCAATAGGAGATCAGGATTTTTTTAATTTATTTTTTAAATACTGCCCCGTATATGAAGCTTCGCAGGTTGAAACCTCCTCGGGCGTACCCGTTGCGACTACCGTTCCCCCGCGGTCGCCGCCCTCAGGTCCCATATCTATGATGTGATCGGCTGTCTTGATAACGTCAAGATTATGCTCGATAACTATAACGGTGTTGCCCGCGTCCGAAAAAGCGTTCAAAACGTCTATAAGGCGGTGTACATCGTAGGTGTGAAGCCCTGTCGTGGGCTCGTCGAGAATATATACCGTGTTGCCCGTGCTTTTTTTTGAAAGCTCGGTCGCAAGCTTTACGCGCTGCGCTTCTCCGCCCGAAAGCGTAGTCGAGGGCTGGCCGAGCTTTATATAATCAAGACCGACGTCGGAGAGCGTTTGTATTTTTCTTCTTATGCGCGGAACACTGTCGAAAAACTCTATCGCCTCCGCAACGGTCATGTTTAGCACGTCGTTTATGTTCTTGCCCTTGTATTTTACTTCAAGCGTCTCACGGTTGTATCGTTTGCCCTTGCATACCTCGCAGTCAACGTAGACGTCGGGCAGAAAATGCATCTCTATCTTTATTATGCCGTCGCCGCTGCAGGCTTCGCATCGGCCGCCCTTTATGTTGAACGAAAAGCGTCCCGATGAATAGCCGCGAAGCTTCGCCTCGTTCGTCTGCGCGAATATGTTTCGTATATCCGTGAAAACGCCCGTGTACGTCGCAGGATTTGAGCGCGGTGTGCGCCCTATGGGCGATTGGTCGATATTTATGACTTTATCTATGTTTTCAACGCCTATTATCTCATCGCAGTCGCCGCCTCTTGTTTTTGCCCCGTTTACACGCGCGGCCAGCGTTTTATAAAGCACTTCGTTTATGAGCGACGACTTTCCTGAGCCCGATACGCCCGTCACGCAGACGAATTTTCCCAAAGGAATATCTACGTCGAGATTTTTAAGGTTGTTCTGACGCGCGCCTTTTATTACAAGCTTCTTCCCGTTTCCCTGTCTGCGCGTTTCGGGCACGGGTATGGATTTTCGCCCCGAAAGATACTGCCCCGTTATCGAGTCCTCAGCCGCCATTATATCGTCGGGTGTGCCTTCGGCCACAACGTAGCCGCCGTGAACGCCCGCGCCGGGGCCTATGTCGATTATGTGGTCGGCAAAGCGCATAGTGTCTTCGTCGTGCTCCACGACTATAAGCGTATTCCCAAGGTCTCTAAGCTCGCCCAGGGCGGCAAGCAGTTTATCGTTGTCGCGCTGGTGAAGGCCTATGCTTGGCTCGTCGAGAATATATAAAACGCCCATGAGCGACGAGCCTATCTGCGTCGCAAGCCGTATCCTTTGACTTTCGCCGCCGGAAAGCGTGCCCGACGAGCGCGAGAGCGTAAGGTATTCAAGTCCCACGTTTTTAAGAAAACCGAGCCGCGCCGTTATTTCTTTTAAGATAAGGCGCGCTATATCACGCTCTTTTTTATTCAGAGTAAGATGCTCTATAAAATCAAGCTCATTTATGATCGACATATCGCAGAACTCGGCGATGCTGAGATCTCCCACAGTAACGGCCAGTACCTCGTCCTTAAGGCGCTTTCCGTGACAGTGAGGGCATACGTTGTTGCCCATCGAAGATTCTATCTCCGCGCGCATCCAGTTGCTGCTCGTTTCTTTGTAGCGGCGTTCAAGATTGTTTACGATTCCCTCAAAAGCGCTCTCGTACGTTCCGGAGCCGTAGGCCCTGTTGTAAGTTATTTTAAGCCGTTTGCCGTTCGTGCCGTATAAAAGCACGTCGAGCGCCTCTTTCGGCAGGTCTTTTACAGGCGTATCGAGAGAGAAGCCGTACTCCTTCGCGATGGCATTGTAATACATCGCGGCTACGGTAGTGCCGTCGAATACCGACCAGCCGCTTGCGCGGATCGCGCCTTCGTTTATGCTTTTCGTCTTGTCGGGAATAATAAGGTCGGGATCGACCTTCATAAGTATGCCCAAGCCGCCGCACGTGGGACATGCTCCGAAGGGGCTGTTGAACGAGAAGCTGCGCGGCGCAAATTCCTCAATGCTTATCTGACAGTCGGGGCATGCGTAATTCTGTGAAAAGACAACGTCTTCGTCTCCGATTTGAGCTGTCATCGTGCCTTCCGCCAGCGAAAGAGCCGTTTCCGAAGAATCGGTGAGCCGCTTTTGGATGCCGCTTTTTATTATCAGTCGGTCTATAACTATCTCTATAGAGTGTTTCTTCGTTTTTTCAAGCTCTATAGTATCGTTTACATCGTAAACGATACCGTCGACGCGGACGCGCACGAAGCCTTTTTTCTTGGCGTCTGCTATGACCTTCTTATGTTCGCCCTTCTTTTGACGTATAACGGGCGCCATTATCATTATCTTAGTGCCTTCGGGATAATCCATGATAGAATCGACTATCTGATCTATCGACTGCTGAGATATCGGCTTATGGCACTTGGGACAATGAGGTATGCCTATGTTTGCATATAAAAGACGCAGATAGTCGTAGATCTCCGTAACGGTACCCACGGTTGAGCGAGGGTTCTTTGAAGTCGTCTTCTGGTCTATTGATACTGCCGGAGAAAGCCCCTCTATCGATTCGAGGTCGGGCTTTTTCATTTGACCCAAAAACTGGTGCGCGTAAGCGGAAAGCGACTCGACATAACGTCTTTGTCCTTCCGCAAATATCGTATCAAATGCAAGCGAGGACTTTCCTGAGCCGGAAAGTCCCGTAAGCACCACGAGTTTGTCGCGCGGTATGGAAACGTCTATGTTCTTTAAATTGTTCTCTTTTGCGCCTTTTATAACTATAAAATCCTTTGACATATATGCCTCCGATTATTTTTTCGCCTGAAGCTCCTTTATTTTGTCACGAAGCAGAGCGGCATATTCAAATTCGAGCATACGCGCCGCTTCTCGCATATCGGCGTTCAGCTTTCTTATAAGCTCCTCGCGCTCCCGTTTGTTCATCTTCTTTGCTGACTTTAAAACGTCCTCTTTGCGCGATATCTGAAGGATCTCGCTTACGCCCTTTTTTATCGTCTTCGGCGTAATGTTGTTCTCCTCGTTGTACGCGCTTTGTATCCGCCGCCTTCTGTTCGTTTCGTCTATCGCGACGCGCATTGAGTCGGTTATCGTATCGGCGTACATTATGACCTTGCCCGACGCATTTCTTGCTGCGCGGCCTATCGTCTGAATAAGCGACGTTTCGGAGCGCAGAAAACCCTGCTTGTCGGCGTCAAGTATAACGACGAGCGAGCATTCGGGTATATCGAGGCCTTCGCGCAAAAGATTTATGCCGACGAGCACGTCAAATTCGCCCAGGCGAAGATCGCGCACTATCTCCATGCGCTCGATAGTGTCGATATCCGAGTGAAGATATCGCACCTTTATGCCGTCCTGCTCAAGATACTCCGTAAGGTCTTCGGCCATTTTTTTCGTTAGCGTGGTAACAAGTACGCGCTCGTCTTTTGCGGCGCGTAAGTTTATCTCGTTTTTCAAATCGTCTATCTGACCGTTCACGGGACGAACGTCTATTTGGGGGTCCAAAAGTCCCGTCGGGCGGAGTATCTGTTCCGCAATGTTCACCGAACGGCTCCGCTCATATTCGGCGGGCGTTGCGCTGCAGTATATTATCTGATTCGTTATGCCTTCAAATTCTCTGAAATTAAGCGGCCTGTTATCAAGCGCGGAAGGAAGCCTGAAGCCGTATTCCACGAGACGCTCTTTTCGGGAGCGGTCGCCTTCGTACATACCGCGAACCTGCGGTATCGTAACGTGCGATTCGTCTATGAACATGAGATAGTCGTCGGGGAAATAATCAAGCAGCGTAAACGGCCTTGAGCCCGGAGGTCTGCCGTTTAAGTATCGCGAATAATTCTCTATACCTTTGCAAAATCCCGTTTCTCTCAACATTTCGCAGTCGTAGCGCGTGCGCTCGCGTATGCGCTGCGCTTCGATGAGCTTTCCGCGGCTTTCAAAATATTTTACGCGCTCCTCCATGTCGGATTCTATCTGTTCAACTGCCGATTTGAGCTTATCTTTAGTCGTAACGTAATGAGATGCGGGATATATTGAGATATGCTCGAGCGTAGCCTTTACCTCGCCGGTTAGTACGTGTATCTCGCATATTCTGTCTATCTCGTCTCCGAAGAACTCTACGCGGACCGCAAGCTCCTGTGCGCTTGAAAGAAAGATCTCAACTACGTCTCCCCTTACGCGGAACTTGTTTCTCACGAAATTAAGGTCGTTTCTCTCGTATTGGATAGACACGAGCCGACGAAGCAGAGCGTCTCGCTCCATGTGCATACCGGGACGCAGCGAGATAACGAGGTTTTTATAGTCGATAGGGTCGCCGATGTTGTATATACAGGATACGCTGCTCACGATCACGACGTCACGTCGTTCAAAGAGCGCGGAGGTCGCGGAATGGCGCAGTCTGTCTATCTCGTCGTTGATCTGCGAATCCTTTTCGATATACGTGTCAGTCGAAGGAATATACGCCTCCGGCTGGTAATAGTCGTAATAGCTTACAAAATACTCAACGGCGTTAGATTTGAATATTTCCTTAAACTCGCTGCAAAGCTGTGCCGCAAGCGTCTTGTTATGTGCAAGGACTATCGTAGGCCTTCCGACGTTTGCGATTATATTTGCCATAGTAAACGTCTTGCCCGAGCCGGTAACGCCGTACAGCACCTGTTCCTTTGCCCCCGAGAGAACGCCGTTCGAAAGCGTTTCAATGGCCTTAGGCTGATCGCCCGTAGGCTTATAGGTGCTGTCAATTCTGAATTTACTCATTAGTTTGCTCCAACATTACAAATCGTATGACTCCCTGCTTTGAAACAGACTTACAAAATCTCCGTCGGCGACTATAATATGATCCAACAGATCCACGGAAATACTTTCTAAGACGTCGCGTATTTTTTTCGTTGTGTTGACGTCTTGTCTGCTCGGAAGCGCGATCCCATCAGGATGATTGTGAGCAAGGATCACCGCGGAGGCCTTTGTAAGGATAACGGACTCTACAAGTTTTCGTATATTTATATCGACAGAGTTGAAATTGCCCTCAAAGAGCGTGTAGGTGCCTATCAGCTTGCCTTTTGAGTCTATGGCCATCATCTTGACGATCTCGCTTTTTTCGCCGGTGTATGAATGTACCAGATATTCGGCTGCATCTGATAATCGGTTTATTATTATACCCGGCTGCGATTTTATGTCCATATAGCGTCTGTAAAGAGGCAGAAGCATGGTGATAAGCGAGGCCGAGCTTTCCGTTATGCCGTTGACCTTGAGAAGATCATCAAAGTCTGCCTCCAATACGTTTGCAATATTGCCGTATTTGGCTAAGAGCTCATGTGCTATAGGATTTGTATCGCGTCTGGGAACAGAGTAGAACAGAAGCAGCTCTAAAATATTTATTTCTGAAAAATGTTCAAGCCCTTCTTGTCTAAAGCGGGCTTTAAGGCGTTTGCGATGACCTTCATGCATAATAGTCGTCCCTGAATGATTTATTTTGTGTTGAATTTTTTGCTGCCCGGCTTAACTATGGGCTTTCCTTCTTTACAGAGCGGGCATTCGTCTGCTTCATACGCTTCTATCTCTATGGAAAGCACGGATCTGAACGGAACGCCGAAATCGAGCTTGCCGCCCGTTCTGTCGGCTATCGCGCCTACGCCGGCCACAATACCGCCTGCCTCACGCACTA
Source organism: Clostridia bacterium (assembly GCA_017405765.1). NCBI lineage: Bacteria > Bacillati > Bacillota > Clostridia > Clostridia bacterium. The sequence goes on along the minus strand of JAFQZS010000037.1, from coordinate 4,606 downwards.
TCTGCATTACCTCTTTTACAGATCCTCCTGTCGTTACAACGTCTTCGACAATAAGTACGCGCTGGCCTTTTTCGATGGCAAAACCGCGTCTCAAAGTCATTACGCCATCAACACGCTCGGCAAAGAAATTCGGGACTCCGAGATGCCTCGAAACTTCATACGCCATCTGTATAGCGCCCAATGCGGGACCGATAACGACGTCTATATTATCATCTCTGAACTGTTCCGCCAGGTCGCTGCAGAACAGCTCGGCGTACTTAGTGTTCTGAAATATTTTTGCACACTGCAAATAGCGTGCGCTGTGCTTTCCCGAGGTAAGCAGGAAGTGACCTTCCCACAGCGAACCCACTTCTCTCATAAGCTCCAATGCTTTTCCTTTGCTTAGCATAAGTCATACCTCCGTTTATTAAAAATCTTGATTATTTATTTATAATTATATCAGAATTGCGCTGTCAGTTCAACATAAAAAACATAAACTGCGTCAAATGAAAGACAATCCCGCGTATGTGTGGTATAATATGCGCGTAAAGCCTGCATTCGCAGCCTTTCGGCGTCTCTGCGCCGGCCATACTCACGTATGGCACGCTTTATTGAATCACGTCGCAAAAACGCCCTTGCAAGCAAGCATTTTTGCTTGTGGTATAGTTTTAATAGGTATGATAACGGGGACAGTCACATGAAAACGGTGGTAATAAATAAAAATGATGCGGGACAGCGCATAGATAAATTTCTTTTTAAATATTTGGAGGGCATGCCTGCATCGCTTTTATACCGCTATGTCCGCACAAAGCGTATAAAAGTGAATAAAAAGAAATGCGATATTCAATATAAGCTTAAAGAGGGCGACATATTGGAGCTTTATATAAACGATGAGTTTTTCCAAAAAGAGCGTAAAGCAATAGACTTTGACAGGATAAATACTGATCTGGACGTCGTTTATGAAGATGATAATATTTTGCTTGTAAACAAGCCGTCGGGAGTTATAGTGCATGAGAGCGACGCGGACGGAAATCCCACGCTTATTGATACGGTATGCGCTTATCTGTATAAAAAGGGAGAATACTCCCCCGCCTCCGAGCAAAGCTTTGCTCCCGCGCTTTGCAACCGCCTTGACAGAAATACAAGCGGTATAGTAATATGCGCCAAGAACGCCGAGGCTTTAAGGATAATGAATGAAAAGATAAAGCTTCGTGAGATAGAAAAGCATTATCTTTGCGCGGCGGCGGGAGTTTTCAAAAAGAAGAGCGATACGCTTAAGGCGTATTTGATAAAAGACGAAAAAACGAATACGGTAAAGGTGTACGACAGCCCGAAAAGCAATGCAAAAACGATAATTACAAAGTACCGCGTTTTAAAGGAAAAAGACGATATTTCCCTTTTGGAGGTGCATTTGATAACGGGACGCACTCATCAGATAAGGGCGCATCTTTCACACATTGGACATCCGTTGATAGGAGACGGCAAGTACGGCATAGGCGAACTTAACAGAAGGCTTGGATATAAGCGCCAGCTTTTATGCGCTTATAAGCTTGCATTCAGGTTCTTGGGCGAAGCGACGGCTTTGGAGTATTTGAACGGCCGCGAATTTAAGGTGGACAATGTTTTCTTTTTAAATTTATTTTGAGTTGATAAATAAAAAAACAAACTGTTCGCTATTTCTGAACGGTTTGTTTTTTATTGGTGCCGGTGGCCGGGGTCGAACCGGCACGGTATCGCTACCACCGGATTTTGAGTTTTTGAAGTGATGTGGAAGATGGCGGACGCTGGCGCCGATTTTGGGCAGATAAAAAACGAAGCGGGAACCTGCCCGGGCAGGGGTGCGGAAGGGGATACAATTTAGGGAAGGCGTTATGCGGTCGGTTCAACAAATGCAGTAGAAAACAATAAATAACAATGCTTTGCAGGAGGTTCATTTTCCGTCGACAATAAAACTTTGGAGATGAACGAAATGACAAGAGAAGATCTTATGAATCAGTTTCAGAATTACCCGGATGTCGTGGAGGTCACTGATCTGTGCGCCATGCTGGGAGGCGTTAAAGCCAAGGATGCTCGGCAGCTGCTGCAAGCCGGGAAAATCAAATCCTTTTTGATTGGCAGGAAGTATCAGATCCCGAAGGAATGCGTGATCGATTATCTTCTCGAAGAGCATGACAAGGAGGATCAGACAGAGCCGAACGCGGCAGCGCAAGGAGACTTGGAAAAAGCAAAAAGTAATTTGAAGAAGGCCCCGAAACAGCGCCGACAGACAACCAATGCCCCAAAAGGCGCAAGCTCAAAGACATCAGCACGGCCGATCACACAAAAAGAAGCATACAGACTCATGCTTCAGGAGTATCCGGATGTGATGAACATCGAACAGGTCAGCGAAGTACTCGGCGTAAGTACGAAAGCGGTGTATGGTCTTATCAAAGAAGGTCACCTTTCCGTTCTGAAAATTGGCCGTACATATCGGATTCCGAAGATCCGGCTTGTTGCATACCTCTATGGTAATCCGCAGAGCCAGAGCGATGAAAGGCAGAAATAAGAAGGAGTGGATCAAAATGAAGCCGGAAATATGGATATACAACATGGACACAGCCTGCGTGGAAGCCCGGTGCCCGGATGGGACGATGGTAGCCATCGACACCCTCGCCGTGGAACGGGAGTTCGTGGAAACCTGGCTTGACCGCCGGGAGCTGGATTACCTGATCTACAACGATCCCGCCGCCTATGCGGAGTTGGTGCTGAATGGGGATGTGAAGAAGTATCTGGATACGGTGAGGCAGGGGCAGTAATCCGGGTTCTTGGAAAGGAGGTGGCAAAACACCACCTCCATGAAGGGCGTGCGTTCTGTGCACGTCCTTTCTCCATATAGAGGATGCAAGAATACGGATTCAATTCTCACTCTTGAATGAACAGAAAAAGCAAGGGTACGCATGTTAACATTGACGTGGACGTGAAAGGTCTTGTGCAGGACAAGCGCGGAACGGCAACCTATGACCAGATCAGAAATTATGTGAAGGAGTAAGCCGACATGCATGTAACGAACCTGAATATCGCACATATAACGCTGAAATGCGAGATCATCGAACGGGAGAATCATAATCTGCCAAAGACTGAAGATCCAAAACAGCCGAACTGCACTAAGGAAAAGAAAGATAGCGTTAGAGAAGCATTCTGGCATTTCAGAATTATGAAGTAGCCCATTTTTGGGGGGGGCGATGTTTTGACTTAATTCACATTTTGATAAATGGTTTTTAATTGTGTTTTGTAGTTTATAGTGCAAATAAAGTTCTTAGCAGTGCAGCATCTCTATTGTAATTCCGCTTTTCAAGAGAGCTAAGTACATGCTGCTCTGATTCCGGAGTCCAATAGATTTTCAGTTTTTCTTTAGCACGAGTGATTGCCGTATAGAAAATGTTATGCGTAATAAATTCCTCTATTTCGTTCGTAATAATGATTTTGACGGAGTTATACTCCAATCCCTGTGCTTTATGAATTGATACCGCGTAAGCAACCTGAAAGGGTACCAATGTACTCGAGGAATCGTTGTCATCGTCGGTACTGCGGTACTTATCGACCCAAAAGCCAATAATTGAGTTGCCATCATCCGATAACCCAATCAGTTCAAAATCATACCATTCAGCATCCCAGTCATTTATTGCAATGTCCAGTTCGACTTCAAACCATATACGCTTTTCTTCTGGTGAAATAGCCGTGATTTGTCCCTTCATATTGTTATATATCAAAGGTGCAAACCTTTCTGACTCATTAAATAGAATAGGATCGCCGACTTTATAGGTTGTTATACCCCACTCAACCGCCGGTGATAGATTGTTTCCTTGCAAGAAGCGGTTAATGTTATTGATCCCGTATAGTCCATCGTAGTTTAGGCAAAGGATTATCTCGTCTTTTTCTGTATGCTCAAAAATAGACTTATCAAGGTTTTGGACGTATTCATATTTCACAAGCGGCTCAAGAATCGCATTGTCAAGTTCTCGCACTCTCTTCCATACAGTCAACAAACTTTCGCTGGTGGTTCTGTACGGTTTTGTTAATTCTATTGTAGCCTTTTCGGGAATAAAGAATCGCACAATGCTAAACCAGTTGCCAAACATTATGGATTCAATCTGAAAGACATCACCGACCAGAATTAATAGCTTATATTTTGCGCTTTCAAGAATGGCCCGCATATCGTGATTACTTACGGTGCTACACTCGTCAATTACAAGTACATCACTGCTGATATGCGAGTTACGTTCAGAAAGGAACGAACGAATGGTCTTAAATTCGCTTTTGGCGGTCTTGACTTTTCTCCTCATGTTTTCAACAGCTGGATGTGTATTAGCGAGGAATATTTTGTCCCTATCGGAAAAGAAGTTTGAAATATGGTTGATTAGTGTTGATTTTCCAGTCCCGGCAGAACCATATATCAAAGCAACCGTTGAGTCCTCAAACATACGCAGAAGCGCGTCCTTCTTTTCAGGGCAGTCAACTTCATAATTGCGTAGCCATGAATCAACAGATGCACGATACCCACCTATACCGTGTGCCGTCAGTTCCGAAAGTTTCTTTACGATTACCGCACTATCGTCGGCATATTCAGCAATATAAACGTAGTCATTGT
>JAFQZS010000036.1 GCA_017405765.1 Clostridia bacterium | reverse complement strand
GTTGACGGAAATGCGCGCTAGATGCTAAACTGGTCATGGAAATTCATCTCTTTCACGGTTGATTTGGTGTGGTAACTTCATCATACCATGTTCGAGTTGAATTTCCATTCTCTTTTGTCACATATCATTTGTACCATAACACAAAGAATATGGTACAATATAAGCCGACGCACAACAAGAGTCAAGGAGGAAATCATGTCAAATCATTTTTTTGCTTATCTTTCGAGGATGAAATATATAGACCGATGGAGCCTTATGAGAAATACGCGAAACGAAAATCTAAGCGAGCATTCGCTTGAGGTGGCCGTTATAGCCCATGCGCTCTGCATTATAGCAAACACGCATTTCGGCGCGTCGTTAGACCCCGAGCGCGCCGCCGTGATATCGCTTTTTCACGACGCCTCGGAGATAATCACCGGCGATATGCCTACGCCGATAAAATACTTCAATCCCGAGATAAACCGCGCCTACAAGGATATAGAGCACGTTGCAAAGGACAAGCTTTTGTCAATGCTCCCGCCGGAAATGGAGAAAACGTACAGGGAGATATTTTACGACTCGTCCGAGGAGGCAAAGCGCGTGAAGTGGGCCGATAAGATAAGCGCGTATATAAAGTGCGTGGAGGAGAAAAAGGCGGGAAACCGCGAGTTCGTGCGCGCGTCGGAGTCGATATACGAAACGCTTAGGAATATCGACGCGCCCGAGGTGAATTTTTTCATCAACACGTTCCTTGAAAGCTACGCGCTCACGCTCGACGAGCAGGAATGAACAGTATGCCGTATGCGGCGCATAAGCCTTTTGACGAACATGTGAATAACGCATGAATACTGAGTGACGGTTTTGTGCAACAGGTAAAAACACGCAAACCCCTTGAATTTTAAATGATAATCAAGTAACATTGATTATATATAAAAGTGTACTATTTTAACGTGCGCTATTCTAAAGAAAGGGCGGGAAAAGTATGGCTGATATACCCGACAGAAACTATATCATAGAACAGTTCTCGGAGTTTTTTCAGCTTTTTTCACTTGGCGTAATGAAGCCTATAGAAAAGCAGTTCCGCGGAGAAGTGCCAAACTCCGGGCTTCATGTCATGTCGCACATATACTTTAAGGGACCGGCTACGATGAGCGATATCACAGCCATCTTAAAATGCTCGAAGCAGCAGACGACGCAGACCGTGGATAAGCTTATTAAAGGCGAACTCGCGTTAAGAGAGAGCGACGAGTCGGACAGGCGCAAGGTCTGGATAAAGCTTACGGACGAAGGCGCCAGATATGTAGAGAAAATGATCAAAACGGCGACGGTCTTTTTTGCCGAGCGTCTCGAGATTCTGAGCAATGATGAGATACAACGTATATCGGACTCCCTTGAAGTCATAAACGGGATCCTAAACAAAATATCCGATCCAAACGCAATAAAGCTTGACATAGCAAAAATCATGAAGCAGGAGGATAAAATATGAGCGAGATCAGAGAACCCAAGAACCTTGAAGTTGAGAGCCCCGGCGCAGAGAACGCTGCCGCAGAGGTCAAGGAAAAGAAACCGAAGAAGAAAAAGACGGGGCGCATAGTTGCGATAATTATAATAGTCGCACTCGTAGCTTTGGCCATTTTCAGAGTTTCAAGCTCAAGGAATAATGTGATAGCGCCTCCGCAGGAGCTCGCCATCAATGTAAGCACCGTTACGGTGGAAGAGGGAACGCTTGATTCTTACGTTACGATATCGGGCTCAATAGCTCCCAAAAGCGAGGTATATGTAGTGCCGAGAGTAGCCGGCAAGGTGACTGCGGTATACGTTGAGCTCGGCCAGTGGGTAAACAAGGGACAGACGCTGTTTTCAATAGACAAAACAGACGTTCAGGCTCAGCTTTCCACTGCAAGCGCGGCGCTTGAATCTGCAAGAGCCGCATACGAGCGCACCGTGGGAGGCACGGCGGAGCAGACGATAGCGCAGCTTGAGGTGGCCGTTGAAACGTCGCGCATAAGCTACGAGCAGGCGCAGAGCGCTCTTGAGAGGACCGAAGCGCTCTATCAGGCGGGCGGCGCAACTCAGCAGGCCTACGAGCAGGCGCAGTCGGCATGCGACCTTGCATATCAGCAGTATCAGCTCGCGCAGACGAATTACGACCTTACGGTAAACAAGATACTGGGCGAAAACGAAAAGAGCGCGCGCGCGGCGCTTACCCAGGCGCAGGCGGCTTATCAGACGGCCCAGAACGCATATAACGACACCGAGGTCAAGGCCGAGGTATCGGGCTATATCGGAATGAGCACAGTTGCCGTGGGCGGCAACGTATCTCAGGCTTCGCCTCCGATGAGCATTGTCGATATAAGCGAGGTATACGCAGAGGTAGGCCTTCCCGAGACTGTTATAAACAGCATAGACGGTTCTCAGACGGTATCCGTGGAAGTCGCAAGCATACCCGGCGAGGTATTCACCGGCACGATAACGGGCATAAGCCCCGCAACGAGCGCGGGTACGCAGACTTATCTTGCGAAAATAGCTATCCCCAACAAATCGGGCGAATTAAAGGGCGGCATGTTCGCTTCGGTAAAATTCAGAACGAACTCCGTAAGTGGCGCGCTTTACCTCCCCGTTTCCGCAGTTAAGGATTCAACGGGCGAATCTTACGTTTACGTTGTGGGCGACGACAGCCGCGCACAAAGACGCGTAGTTACCGAGGGCCTTACGAACGACGAATACGTTGAGATAACCTCCGGCCTTAAAGTGGGCGACGTGGTCGTAGTAAGAGGTCAGGACTTCCTTGAGGACGGCACACTGGTCGAGGTAGTTGCCGACGACGCCGAAGCTTCCTAAAAAGCTTATATAAACGCATTTTTTTAAGGAGGCTTTGTAAATGGGTTTGATTAAATTATCGATAAGACGTCCCGTAACGATACTTATGGTCGTGCTTATCATACTGATATTCGGTTTCGTGTCGTTTTCCAATATACCTATCGATATGATGCCGAAAATGGATCTTCCGTACGTCATAGTTATGACTACGTATTCGGGCGCCGGTCCTTATGAGGTCGAAAGCCTTGTGACCGAACCCATCGAGGGCGCGGTGGCTGCCGTTTCCGGCGTTGAGAATATATATTCAACGTCATCGGAGGGAAGTTCGATGGTAATAATCGAGTTTTCCGACGGCGCTGACCTTGATTTTTCATCTATAGACATAAGGGAAAAGATCGACCTTATATCGCGCGCGCTTCCGAGCGACGTGGGCGACTCGATGATAATCAAGATGAACCCCAACATCATGCCGATCGCGGCTTTGGCCGTGACCGACAGCGAGAGAAACGCCTATCAGCTTACAGACCTTGTCGACGACACCATAGTGCCGCGTCTTGAGCGTATAGTGGGCGTGGCTTCCGTAAGCGCATACGGTAAGACTGAGCAGGAAGTAAAGGTCGTTATGAATCCCGACAAGATGCTCGGCTACGGCATAACGTCGTCCACTATAATGGGACTTTTGGCGTCCGAGAACATAAACTCCGTCGGAGGAACCGTAGAGTACGGCGACAGAGAATTAAACGTCCGCTCTATGGGTGAGATGACCGACATAGACGCGATAAAGTCGCTTCCGATACCGCTTGCGACGGGAGGCTTTATAAGGCTTTCGGACGTAGCTGAAGTTTACATGGGAGATGTTGAGAAGACCTCGTATTCGCGCATAAACGGACAGGACGCCGTAACTCTTTCCATACAGAAGCAGACGGACGGCAACACGGTCGAGGTCGCAAATCGCGTAAAAACGGAGCTTGCGGCGCTTGAGGCCGAGTATCCTACTATAAACTTCGCTTTCTCATACGACTCGTCGGAAAGCATCGAGGAATCCATATCGAGCGTTGCGCAGAGCGCGATAACAGGCGCGATACTCGCCGTGTTCATTCTGCTTATCTTCTTAAAAAAGATACGCTCTTCGCTCATAATCGCCGTTTCGATACCTGTTTCCGTGATCACGACGTTCATACTTATATACTTCTCGGGCACTACGATAAACATGGTCTCGCTGGGCGGTCTGTCTTTGGGCGTAGGTATGCTCGTTGACAACTCCATCGTCGTGCTTGAAAACATAACGCGTCACTACAGCATGGGCTACAGCTCGAAGGAAGCGGCGCAGAGGGGCGCGGGCCAGGTAATACAGGCTATCGTGGCTTCAACGCTTACAACGATAATCGTATTCGTGCCCATGATATTCGTAAACGGCATAGCGGGACAGATGTTCAGAGATATGTCTCTTACCGTTGCGTTCTCGCTTGCAGCTTCGCTTTTAGTTGCAATTACGCTCGTTCCCATGATGTTTGCGAAGTTCTTCAGACGAAAGAACGACGACGATGCAAAAGAGATCGTTGAGATATCAGAGCTTGAACAGCACGAGATGCTCCTTGACGAATACCGCAGCAAGACGTATACAAAGAACAAATTCTTAAACGGTATAGTAAAGGCATGGGATAAGCTCATGCTCAAGCTCTACGACGTTTACGGCAGAGCGCTTTCGTATGCTTTAAAAAAGAGAAAGCGCACCGTATTTATAGCGATAATCCTTCTTATACTGAGCCTTGCTTCCGCAGTGGTTTGCGGCTTTGAGCTTTATCCGGCAACGGACGAGGGACGCATATCCATAACGATAGATATGCCGAAGGACGCTCAGCTTGAGGAGATAAACAACGTAACTATGCAGGTAGAGGCCGTTGCAATGACGATCCCCGAGGCCGACAGAGTATCGGCTTCCACGGGCGGTTATTCGTCGATGATGTCGTCAGGCTCCTCCACCGTAACTCTTTTGCTTACCGACGTAAACGAAAGAGAACGCTCCAGCGAAGAGGTAGCCGAGGACGTCCGCGAGAGACTGGGCAGCATAACCGGCGCAGATATAACAGTAAGCGTGTCCTCGTCGTATTCAATGGGTTCGTCTTCCGGCGATGCCGTAAGCATAAACATAAAGGGCCCCGACGATACGGTGCTTGAAAGCATTGCAGAACAGGTGATATATCAGATATCGTCGATAGAGGGTATAAGAAACCCCACGTCGTCGGCAACGAGCGGCAAGCCCGAGGCAAGAGTATACATAGACCGTGAAAAGGCTATGAGCTACGGACTTACGGGCTCTCAGGTGGCGTCGAGCGTAAGGCTTGCGCTCACCGGTACCGTGGCCACGACTATAAAGAACAACGGTACGGAGATAGACGTTCGTCTTATGTATCCCGAAAACGTGAACGCTACTTTAGACCAGCTCAAATACGTAAACATACGCACGGCTCGCGGCGAGGTAATACCGCTTGAAAGCGTAGCCGACATCATTGAGGACGTAGGTCCCACCTCGGTATCGCGCCAAAATCAGCAGAGATACCTCTCCGTTACGGCGCAGAGCTACGGCCGCGATACGGGCAGCATAAACCGTGAGGTAATGATGAAGCTTGCCGGAATGAAGCTTCCCGACGGATACTCCTTCGATACGGGCAACGGACAGTACGCCACGATGATGGAGTCGTTCTCGCAGCTCGGCACCGCAATGCTTCTTGCGGTAGTGCTCGTATATATGATAATGGCGGCGCAGTTCGAATCGCTTCTGTTCCCGTTCGTCGTTATCTTCTCGATACCGTTTGCGGGCATAGGCGCGTTCCTTCTTAACTTCTTCGCGGGACAGTCGATAAACATGGTAACGATGATAGGCTTTATCATGCTTGCCGGCATAGTCGTAAACAACGCGATAGTGCTCGTCGATTACGTAAATCAGCTGCGGCGTGAAAAGGGAATGGGCATAGACGAAGCGCTGAGGGCGGCGGGTCCCATAAGACTTAGGCCCATACTTATGACGGCGCTAACCACGATACTCGGTCTTCTGCCTATGGCAATAGCCCTGGACGAAAACGCCGCTATGATGCAGCCTCTGGCGCTTACCGTTATAGGCGGCCTTATAACGTCCACGATATCGACTCTCGTTATAGTGCCGATAGTTTACAGCACATTTGCAAAGATATCCACCCGCGAGGGACGCGCAGAGCGCCGCCGCGAGAAGGAAGAAAGAAAGAACGAAAAAAGAGCGCGCAAAGCGGCAAAGCGCGTATCGGCAAAAAAGGCAAAAGCTTAAAACAGGAGGTGTTTCACACATGAAAAAAAGGATAATCTCACTCATTCTGGCTGTTGTACTGATTTTTGGCATTTCGTGCGTGGGCGCATTTGCAAAGGAAGACGTAACGGAAGTGTCGATAGATAATATTTATAAGCTCACTTATGACAATAACCCTAATATAGTTGTTTTAAGCAACAATATCTTCATTCTGGGAATGGCCGGTCTTTCGAACGCCGAGCTTGCGGCGAACGCTTCGACCATAACCTCGCTTACCGTGTCGAAAAAGCAGATAGCATACGGCGCACAGCAGCTGCTTCTGTCGTATTATAAGCTGCTCAATACAAGAGATACCTTAAAAATAAATGCGGCTTATCTTGACGAGAGCTTAAAGGTATCAAAGGTCATGTATGAGACAGGTATGATGACTTATATAGATTACATAAGCTTACTCAATTCAAAGACCGAGCTTGAGTCAAACCTTATCACGCTTGAAAGCAATATTTCCCAGATAGAGACGAGCCTTAAGACCATGATAAACCTTTCGTCTGAGGACCAGATGAAGATAGCCGATTTTTCGCCGCTCGACTCGGGGATAATAGATACTCTCGACCGCGAGGCGTGCTATGCCCAGGCGGTGCAGAACAGCTATACGTTAAGATCGAATTTTGAAACGCTGTATGACGCCGATATGAATTATTACGTTGCCGAAAGCGACATGACCGAGAAACAGCGCGACAATGCCGTTATATCGTACAGAACGGCAAAGACGGCAGTATCCAATACGTTCGACAATCAGTGGACAGACCTGGCTTTAAAGCGCGACGCGCTTAAACTGGCACAGACAAAGGTAGAGCTTGCAAAGACCACATATGAGCTTGACAAAGTGAGAATGGAAACAGGCACCATATCGAAGATAGATCTTGTAAAGTCTGAAAACGCTTATAAAACGGCGCAGATAGATCTCGAGAACGCACAGATAGACTTTACGACGGCATATAAGAAATTCGAAGCCCTGCTTGCCGGCGTTGAGCTGTCATCATCTGCGGCGGCTTAAGGCGCACAGAAAAGCGCAAAGCAAAGAAATATAAAAGAGAATACGCAAAACAAAGTTACGAACACGCCTCCCGCGGCGTGTTCGTTTTTTATGCACCACACCCCATATGATACGCTTTTTATAAGAAGCAGGGCGGCAAAAGAAACGGCAAGTATATACGGCACGGCTTTTTTCACTCCTGTCGCAAGTATATTTTCATATTTGCGGCGCGTCGGGTGTGAGCGTAACGGTCACATTGAAGCGCGAATCGGGATAACGCTTATAAAAGCCGTATTCCTCGAGCGCGTCGAGCGTTAAAAAATTCAAGGCGGCGCGCTCATGAAAGCCGAATATATCAGCGTTATATTCTTTGGCGCAGCGATATAAAAAATCGCTGATATCGCGCTTTAATCGCTCTTTTTCAAGCGAAAGAACGCTTCTCTTTTCATCCTCATAAGCATCGTAAGGCATTATGAGCCGGCAGTCAAAAGAGAGCTTTATATCTATTTTGGGAGCGTCCCAAGATGTGTTTACACGTATAGTCGGAGGGCGGCGCATCTTTAAAGAGAAGGCGTATTCTTTATTTAAGTCTGGGTCTTCGATATTTATATAAGAAGCGGGCAGGGAGCCGGTAAGCGCTTTGTAGAAAAAAGCGTCGCTTTCGCCGCATAAGGCCAGGGCCTTTAGATCCTTTATAATAACAAGGCCGGGCTTAGGCGTATCGGAATAAGGCTCATAAGCGCAGTAAAGGGGCAGAACGGAGGCGCAGTGCGCGTTTTTGAGGCTTTTATACATGTCGCCCAGCACTGCCGAAGGTATGGGCGAGACGTCGGGATCGGAAGACAGCTTTTCAAGATGATCGGCGAGACCGAAGGAAGCCTTTTTATCAATGGATACAAGATATTCGTAAGCGCTGCACCGCGTAATGCCCGTCCGAACGAACGCACGCAGGCCGGGTTCATAAAAAAGCTGCGATACGACGGGCTTTAGCCCTCTTTCGGCGGCGTCGAGCGAAAATAGCGCAAGATACATATGGCTTACGTTTATCTCTCTGTGAGTATATATACCGGCCAAAGCTTTTGCCCGCTCAAAGCTCGGCGCAGATATGCGTATGAGCATATTTTTGTTGTTTTCGCTTTCGTCGTTTTCGCCTGGCGCAAGAAAAGAAAAGACGTAATCGCCATTTTCGCCTGTGTCAACGCCCATTGCCAACACATGTATATAGTCAGACGGACCTGAGGGGGAGCAAGAGGACAGCGAAAACAGACAAAGCGCTGCAAAAACAGCAATAAGACGTCGTTTCATGCTGTTTTTGACCTCCTTTTTTTATAATTGACAGCAGTAAGAAGAATAAGCGGCAAAAGAAAGCCGAACGCTTCGCATAAAACTAATGAGATGCGGCCGAAATATTGTATCAAGGCGTGGTCCTCCCTTATAAGACAAGCCGCAAATAAGAATATTCCCGAAGGAATGACGGCGGGGCGGCAGTCGGGCAGAGACAGCGCGCGGGAGAGACTGTACGCAAAGAAAAAAAGTGCGCAGGCGGCATATAAGAGCGCCCCGAAGCTTTGTATTATGATTATATATATATCCAGGCGCGGCGCGTGGCCGAAGATGCTGGCTGCCTGAGATATCAGAAGAGCAGGCGATATAGATGCGGATCTTGGGGCGCCGTCGGGAAGCGCGAAGTAAAGGATCACAATTGCGGCAGAAACTAAGGAGGCAACGGTGAACGATGCGCGCGCCGAAGAGCGAAGCAGTCTTATCTTACGTATATGAGGCATAAGCATAGCGAGGACATACCATTCGTTAAAGCTGTCAAGAGCTGCCGTCATATCGCTTGCCGCGCTTTTTGGCCCTGCGCCGAATATCGGAAAAAGCATATATACGTCTGCGGCAGGCACGGCCATGGCAGAGATAAAAAAGACGACGACGACGCAAATAGGAACAAATAGCGCGCAAAGCCGCGCCGCAGTCTCTACGCCCATATATGCAATAAGGGAAGCGCCGAGGCAAAGCGCCGCACAAAGAAACTCTTTTGGCAGCTTATCAAAGCATTGAGCAGTTGTAACCAAGCAATATATGCGCGATTCGAGAGTGAGCTTAAAAAGCCAGAACGCAGCGCCAGAAAGCGCAGCCAACACACATGCACGTCGCCCGAGATATTTCCCCGCAAGGTCAATAATATCAAGCTCTTCATCAGGCATGAGCCGTAAGAAAAGAAACACGAAAAGTCCCGCCGCGGCGATATCAGACGCAAGCACGATAAAAACGGCGGTGCGCGAATTTGCGGCGAAAAGACGCGGCGCGGTGAAAAGCATTTTCGCACATACTAGATTTATGACTATGCACGCGCATTCAAAGCGGCCGAAGACTGTCTTATCCATTGAGCGCCGCCTCCTTTTTATACTTTTTTTGGGGATTTACAGAGTCGGTTCGAACATTGTCGCGCAGTATGCTGCCCCTTATCAAGCTTGAAAGAAAGCTCTTTTTCGTAAATGGCGCGACAGGTGAAAAATACGGTACGCCGAACGATTTAAGACTTACAAGAAGCGCAGCCGCCGCAACTGTTGCCATGCAGATAAGAGGAAGCCCGCCTAAAGCGCCTACGGGTATAAAAATAAAGCGCAGAAGCCTCAGATGTATGTTCTGCATATAGCTTGGGCTTGCAAATGTGGAAAGCACGCTCATGGCCGTGCATATTATCGCGGCGGCGCTTACGACGCCCGCGCCTATAAGCGAGTTTCCGATGACGAGCGCGCCCGCTATACCGATTATTGCGCCGATATGCTTTGGCATACGTATGGCGGCCTCGTGGAGTATCTCGAACATAAGCTCTAAAAAGAGAAGCTGCAAAATAAGCGGAAAGGCCGTATCGCGCATGGACGCCTGGACCGAGATGAGTATCCTGGTAGGGATGAACTCTTCGTGAAAGTTTACGAGCGCAATGAACGTGCCGGAAAGAAAAACAGACAGCATAAAGGCCAAAAGCCTAACCGTGCGCATCAGCGCGCCGTAGGGCGCGCGGACGTATCGGTCCTCTGAGGATGAAATAAAATCGGAAAAGAGCGCGGGAAGGATAAGCGCATATGGACTGCCGTTTAAAAGCATGGCAATACGCCCGTCGGCCAGAGCCTGACACACCCGGTCAGGGCGTTCCGTAGCCTGCAGCTGCGGCGCAAGCAGGCGGGGACTGTCCTCAAGCATCTGCTCAAGCTCGCCGCTGTCAAGGCAAAAATCGGCGTCAAGAGAGGCAAGCTTTCGCTTTACGTGCGACAAAAGCGCCGGATTTACGACATCGCCCAAATACGCTATGACAACGGCTGTACGGCTTCGGCTGCCCGCCTCGCATTTTTCCATGACAAGCTCCCGGTCGGTCATGATCTTTCGTATGAGCGCCGTATTCATGCGAAGCGTTTCACAAAAGCTCTCCTGGGGGCCTCGTATCACGTTTTCCGAAAGCGGCGTTCCTACGCTTCGATGCTCCCATGATTTTACGTCGCAAAGAAAGGCAGCGTCACAGCCGTCGGCAAAAAGAGCGCATGAGCCTGAGTTTACGGCGTTTACCACCTCGTCCATGCTCAATGATACGATTACCTGATTTTCGGTAAGCAGCGTTTCGCTTATATGATCTTTAAGCTTGGTATCGCCTGGGCAAAGCGTATGTGATCTTATCATAAGAGGCTCCAGTATGCTTTCGTTTATGGAGGAATTGCTTGCGATGCCGTCTATGAATATGATAAAGGCGCGAATCGACGCGCGCCCCATGGAAAAAGAGAACTTTCGCAGTGTCATGTCGTGGTTTAGGGGTATTTTATAGACCTCACAAAGCGTTTTTATGTTTTCTTCCATATCTTTCGACACTTTGGGAAGCGGCTTTTTAGTGCGGGGGCGGCGGGGAGCATAAGTGTCGGTATGGTTTTCCTTTAATATAAAGCCCTCTCCCTTGGGCGGAGCATATTTAAGAGCGTCAAGAATGCGAGACATAAGATCTACCTTTTCATCTGTATTTGTTCATATTGTTTTCCCGAAGCGTGAATATCATTCATAAAATTTATTTTCGCGTCATTGAAAGTAAGACAAAACAGTGATATTATTAAAATGTATACGTATATGTAAAAACGGAGGAAAGCAAATGCCAAACAGTATGACAGGTTACGCAAAGGCGCAGACGCAGCACAACGGTATGGATATAACCGTTGAAATACGTTCGGTGAACCATAAGGGATTTGAATATTCGTGCCGCGCGCCGAGAATACTTGCTTTTTTGGAGGACAAGGTAAAAGCCGAGGTGCAAAAGCGCGCCGCAAGAGGCAAGATAGACGTTTTTCTTTCCATTGATCTGGGCGAAAGCGAGAATATAGAGCTTAGGCTCAACAAGTCGATACTGTCGGCATATCTTGATATGCTTAAAGTTTTGCGCGACGAATACGGATTAAAGGACGATATAAGCGTTATGAACGTAGCGCGCTTTTCCGATATATTTGATCTAAAGAAGGCCGAGCAGGATCAGACGGTAATATGGGAGGGCGTCCGCGAGTGCCTTTTAATAGCGCTCGACGGCTTCATTGAAATGAGGCGGACAGAGGGCGAAAGCCTTTGCCGCGACCTTGCCGAAAGAAAGGACAGAGTGCTTTCCATAGTGTCGCAGATAGAAGCAAGAGCGCCGCAGCTTGAAGCGGAATACAGAGAGCGGCTCGAGGCGCGTATGCGCGAGCTTTTGGGCGAGCTGCCGATAGATGAGCAGCGCATACTTACCGAAACGGCCGTTTATGCGGACAAGGTGTCGATAGCCGAGGAGATAGTAAGGCTAAAGTCGCATATGGAGCAGTTTTCGGATATGCTTGCGGCGACCGAGCCGATAGGAAGAAAGATGAACTTTCTTTCTCAGGAGATGAACAGAGAGGCAAATACCATCGTTTCCAAGGTGGGCGATGTTCAGATAGTCTCTATGATAGTTGAGCTTAAAAGCGAAATAGAGAACATAAGAGAGCAAATTCAGAATATTGAATAAGCACATATGATAAAGGAGAATCAGCATGAAACTTATAAATATAGGCTTCGGGAATATGGTGTTTGCAAATCGCCTTATCGCCATAGTAAGCCCCGAATCGGCGCCTATAAAAAGAATAATAACAGAAGCGCGCGAGCGCGGCGTGCTTATAGACGCAACATACGGCAGACGCACGAGAGCCGTGCTAATAACCGATTCCGATCACGTTATACTTTCGGCGATACAGCCGGAAACCGTGGCGCATAGATTAAACGGACGCGACGATATAGAAGAGGAGTTTCACGAAGATGAATAAAGGCAGCCTCATAGTTTGGTCGGGACCGTCGGGTTCGGGAAAGGGCACGGTGCTTTCGGAGGCGATGAAACGCGACGAAAACCTTAAGGTATCGGTTTCCGCAACAACAAGAAAGCCGCGCAAGGGAGATATCGACGGCGTACATTATCATTTCATAACGCGCGAAGAATTTCTTTCGCGTATCGAGCGCGAGGAATTTCTGGAATACGCAAGCTATGTCGGAAATTTTTACGGCACGCTTGAAAAGTCGGTTGACGAAATGCTTGCTCAAGGGTATGATGTGATTTTGGAGATAGAGGTAGTCGGCGCGATGAAAGTAAAAAAGAAGCGCCCCGACGCACTTTTGGTTTTCGTTAAGCCGCCAAGTATGGAGGAGCTTGAAAGGCGTCTTTCTTCACGCGGGACGGAAAGCATAGAAGAAGTGAAAAAGCGTATTGCCGAGGCCGAGCGCGAGCTTTCCTGCGCTGATGAATACGACCATGTGATAATAAACGACGACGTCGGCCGCGCTGCAGATGAACTTATAAGAATAATCAAAGAACATAAAAAGGCATAAAGAGGAGATGTAATAATGTTGTACCCTTCCATGAATAAGCTTATGGAATCCGTTGACAGTCGCTATTCGCTTGTTATAGCCGTTGCAAAGCATGCGCGCCAGATATCTGACGAAGCGGAAAAAACAAATGAAATACTTGACGATAAGCCGGTCAAGCTTTCCATAAACGATATAGCAGATAAAAAAGTTAAAATAATCATGCATGAGCCTGATGAGGAGTGGGAGGAAACGGCTTCACCCAATATAAAAGAGGAGAATACAGAAGCCGCGAAGCCCGAAGACGAGCCCGAGCTTACGGGCGAGGGAGAAGGCGAACAGACGGCAGAATAAGAAATCAAATTAAAAATCTCTGCGGATGCAGGGATTTTTATATCACGATAAACGATAGGGAAGGAGGATGCGCGCTTGATAGCGGGGGTATATGTAAATATCGATGAAGCTTCCATAGATAAGCCATACGATTATTTTGTGCCGCCTTCTTTTGAGGCGCGCATTGCAAGGGGAACGCGCGTTGTCGTGCCGTTCGGCAAAGGAAACAAAAAGCTTGAGGGCGTAGTCGTATCTGTGCGGGACTTAAAACCGTCCAAACGATTGAAGCCGATATCATATTTGCCCGAATGGGAGTCTGTGGGCGAATACGAGCTTTCGCTCGCACACTTTATGAGCGACAGATACTTCTGCACTTTTTTCGACGCGCTGAAGGTCCAGCAAAAGCCCGGCAGCTATACGCGCTTTTTTGAAAGGATATATATAAACCGCGACGCCGATCTTTCCTGCTGCGACGAGAGCGACCTTGAGCTTTATCTTTACGTCGGAGAGCATGAGGGCATTATGCTAAGCGCCCTTGAGACGTCGTATAAAAACAGGAAAAAAAGCATCGCCTCGCTTATAGAGAGGGGCATTCTCAGAGCTGAGCTCAAGCTTGAAAAGGGTGCGTCGGACCATACCGTGAAATATGCCGAGGCCGCAGCCGATGCGTCGCAAAAGATAAAAAAAGCGAATCATAAAAAGGCCTACGATATTCTTGCGGCCGAGGGGGCCATGTCTTTAAAGGAGCTGTCGTATGCCGCGGGGATAAGCAAGTCGGTCATAGACACCATGAAGAAAAACGGCTATATAAACGTCTATGACGCGCCGGAGAGCCGGAGCTTTTATAAAGATTTTACGCCGCGCCGCGAAGAAGAAATAGTTCTTACCCCCGAACAGAAGAAAGCATACGACAAGCTTAAGGAGCTTTTTGATGAAAACAGGCCTAACGCCGCGCTTATCTACGGCGTTACCGGTTCGGGAAAGACACAGGTTTACATAAAAATAATAGAGCATGTAATAAACGCGGGACGCACTGCCCTTGTCCTTTTGCCGGAGATAGGGCTTTCGCCGCAGGTGTTCGGCATGTTCAGAAGCCGTTTCGGAGATATCGTGGGGCTTATGCATTCGAAAATGTCTCAGGGCGAGCGCCATGACGAATACATGAGGATAAAGCGCGGGGAGGTAAAAATAGTAATAGGCACGAGAATGGCGGTGTTTTCAAATCTTGAAAACTTAGGCGTTATAATAATCGACGAGGAACAGGAGCACACCTACGTTTCCGAGATGCCTCCGAAATATCACGCCGCAGACATAGCAAAATACCGATGCAAACTCGACAATGCGCTGTTTGTGCTTGGAAGCGCCACTCCGTCTTTGGAAAGCTATTATTATGCAAAGACGGGAAGATATCATCTTATCAAGCTTACCGAACGATACGGCGGTACAAAGCTGCCCGAGGTAAAGCTTGCGGATATGATGGAGGAGCTTACGCGCGGCAACTCGGCAGAGATGAGCGCGGCGCTTCTTTCGGAGCTTTCGGAAAATTTAAAGCGCGGCGAACAGTCGATACTTTATTTGAACAGGCGGGGATATTCCACTTTGGTATCATGTCCGAAGTGCGGCTATGTACACAAGTGCAAAAACTGCTCCGTACCGCTTAAATACCACAAAAAGAATGACCGCGTTATCTGCCATATATGCGGATATTCGGAGGATACGCCGAAAAAATGTCCCGAATGCAATAACGATATGATAGCATTTTCGGGCGCGGGCACGCAGAAAGTAGAGGATCAGCTCTCAGAGCTTTTGCCCGGGGCGCGTGTAATAAGAATGGACGCCGATACCACCATGGGCAGGCGCGCGCATGATGAGATGCTTCGCAAATTTGCCGCGGGCGAGGCCGACATTCTCGTTGGCACACAGATGGTAACGAAAGGGCTTGACTTTGACAGGGTAACGCTTGTCGGCGTGCTTAACGCCGACGCGCCTATGTATTCCGATGATTTCAGAGGCGCGGAACGCACGTTTTCGCAGATCACTCAGGTAATAGGGCGCGCCGGCAGAAGAGAGATACGCGGACGCGCCGTTATACAGACATTTTCGCCGCACAGCCAGATAATGGCGCATTGTATGAAGGGCGATTACGAGGAGTTTTTTGAGAGCGAAATAGAGCTTAGGCGCGCGCTTATTTATCCGCCTTTCTGCGATCTTGCGCGGCTTACGGTATCGTCGGCGCTTGAGGAAACGGCGAATGATATGGTACGTCTTTTGGATACGATAATTAAGCGAAAGCTTTCACAAAACAATGAAATAAGAGTGATAATACTGGGTCCTGCTCCGCCCTCCGTTTTAAAGGCAAACAATAAATACCGCATGAGAATAATACTTAAATGCCGCAGCACAAAGAAGTTTCGCGAATTCTTACGCGAGGTGTATATAGCCTTTTCAAGGGAGAAAAAGGGCGCCAAGGCCTCTTTGAACATAGAAATAAATCCGGCGAACATATGATCATATTTAATTCAACTTGGAGGAATATTTATGGCACTGAGAAATATGAGATTTATAGGCGATGAAATATTGAGGAAGAATACCCGCACGGTCGAAAAGTTTGACGAGCGTCTGTGGGAGCTTTTAGACGATATGAAGGAAACGCTCGTTTCGCAAAACGGCGCGGGTCTTGCCGCTCCTCAGGTGGGCATACTTAAAAAAGTTGCGATAGTATCGTTTGACGACGTACACATAGAGCTTGTAAATCCCGAGATAACGCATGAGGAGGGAGCCGTATCCGATATGGAGGGATGTCTTTCCATACCCAATAAAACGGGCTACGTTACGCGCCCCAGCAAGGTGCGCGTTCATGCGCAGAACAGAAACGGCGAATGGTTCGACGTTGAGGCAGAGGGTTTTGTGGCGCGCGCGCTGTGCCACGAGATAGATCATTTGAGCGGCGTTCTCTATTCGGACAAGGTGACCGCATGGGTAGACAACGACGAGCTTGAAAGAATGCGCGAAAAAGCAAAAAAGCGTCATAACAGAGAGCCTCAGAGGGTAAGCTTTGTAAAGCCGGAGTCCGAGGAGTGATTTTTTGTGAAGATAGTATTTATGGGCACGCCCGATTTTGCCGCAGGGTGCTTAAAAGCTCTCTTGGATCACGGACATGAGGTCGTGGGCGTGTTTTCCCAGCCCGACAAGCCAAAGGGCAGAAAGCAAGTTCTTACGCCGCCGCCTGTAAAAGAACTGGCAGAGAGCCAAGGTTTACCCGTATATCAGCCGAAGTCGCTTAAAGACGGCGAAGCCATGAAAATAATAGAAAGCTTAGCTCCGGAAATAATAGTCGTGGTGGCTTACGGAAAAATACTGCCTAAAGAGATACTCTGTTTTCCGCCGCACGGCTGCATAAACATACATGCGTCGCTTTTGCCGCGTCTTCGCGGCGCCGCTCCGATAAATTTTGCCATAATCGAGGGCGACGAAACGACCGGTATTACGTCCATGTATATGGACGAGGGCCTTGACACGGGAGATATGCTTATACGGCGCGAAACGCAAATAGATCCCGATATGACGGCGGGCGAGCTTTTTATAAAGCTGTCGGATATGGGCGCAGACGTACTTATAGAGACGCTGGACGCCATATCGGCGGGCACGCTTGTGCGTACGCCTCAGGACGACGATAAGGCGACTTATGCGCCTATAATGACGAAGGAGACGGGCAAGATAGATTTTTCCCTTCCGGCCAAGCGCGTTCACGACCTTGTGCGCGGCACCGACCCGTGGCCGGGAGCATACTGCACATGGGATGAAAAAATGCTCAAAATATGCAAAACCGTCGTTACCACGGGCGGCGGGGGGAAATGCGGCGAAGTCATATATGCAGACAAAACCCGGGGCATAGTCGTCTCGTGCGGCGAGAACTGTGTGCGCATAGAACAGCTTCAGCTTCAGGGAAAGAAGCGCATGAGCGCGCGCGATTTTTTGAACGGCAATAAGCTGAAGCCGGGCGACATTCTTATGTAAACCTCTTACATTTGCGGGGTGATAATATGTACGATGTGAGCGGACTTTATTATTATTACGATATCGGAACATATCTTATTTTCGTAGTGCCTGCGATAATTCTTTCCGTGATTGCGCAGGTAATGGTATCGAATGCGTTCAATACGTATTCAGGAAAGCTTTCCCGGCGCGCCGTAACGGGGCGGGAGGCCGCGCAGATCATCTTGTCCGACGCAGGCATATATGATGTGGACCTAAGACCGATAACGGGCGACCTTACAGACCATTACGACCCGAGAAGCCGTGTTATCGCGCTGTCGCGCAATGTATATAATTCAACGTCTATTGCGGCGATAGGAGTTGCCGCGCATGAGGCGGGACACGCTGTTCAGCATCATACGGGATATGCTCCTTTAAAGCTTCGCAACGCCGTTATCCCCATGACAAAATGGGCGTCAACGCTTGCGCTGCCGCTTATAATAATCGGATTTTTATTGGCGTTTTCTCCCTTGATATGGATTGGGATAATCTTTTTTGCGGGAGCGGTGGTCTTTCAGATAATAACGCTGCCCGTGGAGTTCAACGCGTCAAGGCGCGCGATAAAGTGTCTAAAAAGCGAGGGCATACTTTCGGCTGATGAGCTTGAGGGCGCAAAGAAGGTCCTGCGCGCCGCAGCGCTCACATACGTTGCCGCAATGCTTGTTTCGCTTATGCAGATGCTCAGATTCATAGTGCTTGCAAACGGAAGAAGAAGGAATTAAAAACATGAAGGGCAAAAAAAACGCAAGAGAGATAGCGGCAGGCGCGCTTTACGGCGTGTTTTATGAGGGCGCGTATTCAAACCTCAGCCTTAAATCACTTTTAGACAGATATGACCCGACTCCGCCCGAACGCGCACTCGCGTCGGAGCTTGTGTACGGAGTCATACAGAATTACCGCCTTTTGGACGCATATATCGCATCATTTTCAAAAACGCCGCCGCATAAGCTGCAAAGACGCGCGCTGATAATACTGCGCATGGCGTTTTACCAGCTTTTATACCTTGAAAGGATACCGAAAAGCGCGGCGGTGAGCGAGGCCGTGAAAATGGCGCGCAAGTCTTTAAACTTGGGCGCGGCCGGATATGTAAACGGTGTGCTCAGGGCATTTCTTCGAAGCGACGGTTTTTCTTTGGCGCTTTCGGATGACGCGGCAGAGAGACTTGCATTGAAATATTCGCTGCCCGAATGGATGGCCGCGCATTTTATAGAGAGCTACGGCAGCGAGGCGGGCGAGCGCATCATCTGCGCCGCAAACGACCGCCCCGCCGTATACATAAGGCTTAATTCATACCGCGCCTCTGAAAAGACGCTTATCAATGCTATAGAAGCGGACGGCGCCGACATAAGAAGATCGGAAGCCTTAGACGGAGCGTATGTGCTTTCATGCAGGGGCGATCCGTCGAGGCTTAATGCCTTCAGGCAGGGCATGTTCTTCTTTCAGGACATAACGTCTCAGTTTGCCGTGCGTGCGGCGGGCGCGCGCGAGGGCGATACTGTAATGGACGTGTGCGCCGCGCCCGGCGCAAAAAGCTTTGCCGCGGCGCAATATATGCACGGGAAGGGCAGGATATATGCCTTCGATCTTTATGAGAACCGTGTGGGGCTTATTAAAACGGCCGCCGAAAGGCTGGGTATAAGCATTATAGATACGGCGGTAAAAGACGCCGAAGTTTCGGACGACGCCTTTTTTGAAAGCGCCGACGCGGTAATAGCCGATGTGCCGTGCTCGGGGCTGGGCACGATGGCAAAAAAACCGGACATACGCTTAAAATCGGAAAAAGAACTTTTTTCTTTACCAGAAACGCAGAACAAAATTTTAAACGCTGCGTCAAAATACGTAAAGCCGGGCGGAACGCTTATTTACAGTACGTGTACCTTGAACCCTTCGGAGAACGAAGAGATCGTTTCGGCGTTTTTAAAAAACAATCCTGATTTTACAGCTTTGGAGCCGGATACACGGGGAGCGCCAAAGGAAGTAATGATCAGGCGCCAAAAGACCGTGACCTTTCTGCCCGACAAGAATTTCGGAGACGGATTTTTTATTGCAAAAATGATAAAGGAAAGGCGCATATGATGAAAGACATATCATCGATGTACCAAAGTGAAATAAAGGAACTGACCGACGCCATGGGGCAGCCCTCATACCGCGCGGGGCAGGTGTTTTCCGGCGTGATACGCGGGGCGCAAAGCTTTTCCGATATAACGAATATACCTAAAAGTCTGCGCGCACGCCTTGAAGAAGAAACGTATATCGCGAGCGCCGAGATACAAAAAAAGCTCGTTTCGCGCGACAAAACGGTAAAATATCTTCTTAAGCTGAGAGACGGCCAGCTTATCGAGTCTGTCATCTTACGCTATAAGCACGGAAATACGATATGCGTATCATCGCAGGCCGGCTGCGCGATGGGGTGCCGCTTTTGCGCTTCAACGGTGGGCGGCAAAGTGCGCGACCTTACTGCAGGCGAGATATTGAGACAAGTATACGAAGCCTCGCACGATATGGGCGAGCGTATCTCAAACGTAGTTATGATGGGCATAGGCGAGCCGCTTGACAACTTTGACAATACGGTGCGCTTCATTAAGCTTGCGGGGGAGAGCGAGGGCCTTTCTATAGGCGCGCGTCACATATCGGTATCGACGTGCGGCCTTGCGCCGCGTATCGACGAACTTTCAAAGTATTCTTTGGGCATAACTCTCTCTGTTTCGCTTCATGCGCCGAACGATACTATAATAAGCCAAATCATGCCGATAAACAAAAGATACGGTATTGATTGTCTTATAAAATCCTGTCATAATTATATAAAAAAGACAGGCAGACGCATATCATTCGAGTATGCCATGATAGACGGCCTAAACGATACGGCCGACTGCGCCGACGAGCTTTCTTTGCTGCTTCGCGGAATGATATGCCATGTAAATCTCATACCTATAAACGACGCGAGAGAGGGATTTCGCCCAAGCCCCAAAAAG
Source organism: Clostridia bacterium (assembly GCA_017405765.1). Classification (NCBI taxonomy): domain Bacteria; kingdom Bacillati; phylum Bacillota; class Clostridia; species Clostridia bacterium. The sequence goes on along the minus strand of JAFQZS010000036.1, from coordinate 67,700 downwards.
ACCGTAGAGGCCTTTGTTTCAAGATTGTCGCATCGCGGAGTGAACGTGACGGTAAGGCGCACGCTTGGCGAAGACATAAAGGGCTCGTGCGGACAGCTGAGACTGGGCGAAAGAATATGAGCGCTTAAAATATAAGCGCCAAAGCAATGAAAAATGCATGATGGGGGTGATCTCATTTGAAAATATCAGGTCTTTCCGACCGCGGCATGGTACGAAAGAACAATCAGGATTCCTATGCCTTCCGTGAGACGGACATGTTCGTCATGGGAGTAGTATGCGACGGTATGGGCGGCGCCGCCGCCGGCAATAAGGCAAGCGCTCTTGCCATAAAGAAGATAACGGAAAAAACGATGTCCGATATGACGGGCGACCTTTCCGCAAACGATGTAAAAAGTATTTTAAGGGGCGTTGTAAGGGCGGCCAACAAGAACATATATGATACCGCCGCAAACAACAGCGCTTATCTGGGGATGGGCACTACGGCCGTGGCCTTTATTTACATGAAGAAGACTAAAAAGGCCTTTTTTGTGAACGTGGGAGACTCGCGCGCATATTTACAAAGAGACAACTCTCTTTTACAGATAACACAAGATCACTCGCTTGTTTTTGAGATGCTCCAAAAGGGTCAGATAACTAAAGATGAGGCGCGCAATCATCCGAACAGGAATATTATCACACGCGCAATAGGCACTGATGAACATCTTCACCCCGATACATTCGAGGCGGACATTAAGAAAAACGATAAAATACTGCTTTGCAGCGACGGACTTACGAACATGCTGACTGACGAGGAGATACTTAATGTATTATCATCGGGCGACGACATGGAAAAAACGGCGGCTGAGCTTATAAATAAGGCCAATATTGCAGGAGGAGCCGACAACGTGACGGTGCTGCTTGCTTTTTTTGACGAAGAAGGGAGTGACTCCCTGTGAAGGACCTGACCGGCCAGCTGCTATCGCAAAGATACAGCATTATAGAAAAGATCGGTGTAGGCGGTATGGCTGAGGTATATAAGGCATACTGCAACACCTTAAACCGTTTTGTGGCGGTAAAAATAATAAAGGATGAATTAAAAAACGAGGAAGAATCGGTAAAACGCTTCAAAACCGAATCACGCGCGGTCGCTATACTCAATCACCCAAATATAGTCAGCGTACACGACGTGGGCGTTTTTGACGGCCGCCCGTTCATTGTTATGGAGCTTATCGAGGGCATAACCTTAAAGGAGTATATGTCCCAAAAGGGCGTCATTGATTATAAAGAGGCCATTTTCCTCATCGTTCAAGTGCTCAGAGCCCTTGAGCATGCCCACAACAGAAAAATAATACACCGCGACATAAAGCCGCAGAACATTATGCTGCTTCAGGACGGAGTTATCAAAGTAGCCGATTTCGGTATCGCGCGTTTCACAGCGTCGAATACGCTTACGATGACCGATTCCGCCATAGGCACGGCTCATTATCTTTCCCCCGAACAGGCGAGAGGCACGATAACAGATGAGAAGAGCGATATATATTCGGTAGGCGTAATGCTCTATGAGATGACGACAGGGCAGGTGCCCTTTGATTCGGACAACCCCGTGTCTGTTGCGCTCATGCACCTTTCCGCAACGCCGAAGCGCCCGCGCGAGATAAATCCCGAGATCCCCGAGGGCTTTGAAGATATAATCTTGAAGGCCATGTCGCGCGATCCAAAGAACCGATACGCGAACGTAGAGGAGATGATGGCCGATCTCGAGCTGATACGAGAGGAACCGTCGGTGACGTTCGATTACGTATATAACGCAGAGGACGAGATCGAAGAAACGCCGCGTCCCACTCAGAAGATAGAGATAGGAGAAATAAAAGAAATACAGAAAAAGGAAAAGAAGCCCGCAGACGAGGACGAGGATGACGAGCAAGACGCCGAGGCCGCTTTGCCCGAAAAGAACAGGCAGAACAAAATGAGAACGGGTAAAACGGGCAAGCCTGGCAAGACGGGCAAAAACGGCGCGAAGCGGCCGTCATACTTAAAAAACGTGGCAATAGCCGCAGTAGGCGTTATAGTGCTTGTTGCGATACTTATGAATGTGATATTCCCCGCGATATTCAACGAGGACCGCGAAAACAGCGTAGAAGTTCCGCTGCTTGAAGGAAAGACGGTAGAAGAAGTGGAAAATGACTTTTACGGCGAATATAAGGACTTCGAGATAGTAGTTATACAGAGGGTGAACGATCAGGCGATCCCCGAGGGAGTTATCATTTCGCAGTCTCCTAAACCTGACAGCGTAAGAAAGAAAGGTTCGCGCATCGAGCTTATCGTAAGCGCCGGAGAGCGCACCGAGATCGTTCCCGAGGTTGTGGGCATGGAATACCGTTACGCTAAGGTGGAGCTTGAAAACAGAGGCTTTAAGGTCGCGCGTGTGGACGCTTACAGCGACAGCGTCGCATCCGACAGCGTTATCTCGTCTTCGCCGGAAGCTGAAACTGTAGCGCCTTACGGAAGCGAGGTAATACTTAACGTAAGCATTGGTAAGGAGAGCGTTCAGGTCCAGGTGCCGCTTATCGTGGGCATGAGCCAGGATTCCGCAAAGAGCGCGATACTTGCATCGGGACTGAGCATTGGCGAGATAAAGCAGGAGATAGCGCCTGAGCCGCGCGGCGAGGTCATAAGTCAGACGCTGACATACGGCAGTACGGTGGACGAAATGACGCCCATGGGATTTACGGTGAGTCTGGGAGAAGAGTTTACACAGGAGCTTGAGATAGTTCTCCCCGATGAGCCGGAGGTGCAGCTTATCCGTGTGACCCAGAACGGTATGACCATATATGAGGAAAGCCACTGGGCCGACGAGGGCCGCATAACCGTACAGCTTACCGGAACGGGCACGGCGATGATAAGCATATATATAAACGACGCGCTTTACTATGAAAAGGTAGTGCGCTTTGAGCAGGAATAGTGTAAATATGGAAGGACTTATTTTAAAGGGTATAGGCGGATTTTATTATGTTAAGACCTCGCGCGGCGTTATAGAATGCCGCGCGAGGGGACGTTTCAGAAAAGACAACATAAAGCCTGCCGCCGGAGATCGTGTGCTGATAGATGTGCAAAGCGACGGCACGGGATACCTTTTGGAAATATTTGAACGCAAAAACCACATGATACGTCCGCCGCTTGCAAATGTTGACCGCATGTTCATAGTTGCGGCAGCGGCAAAGCCCGAACCAAACCTCCTTTTTGTTGATAAAATAGCCGCGATATGCGAGCTTAAGGGCATCGAGCCCGTTATAGTCATAAACAAGCTCGATCTGTACCCCGACTCGCCTATCCCCGCGATATACAGACACGCGGGATTTAAGACAGTTGCGCTCTCAGCCGAGCGCGACGACGTAAAGTCGATTTTCGAGCCATATATAAAAAGTGGCGTTTCCGCGTTCACGGGCGCATCGGGAGTGGGAAAGTCGAGCATAATAAACAGGCTGGGACTGGGAGCTTCATTTGATGTGGGCGGCGTTTCAAGCCGAATAGAGCGCGGCAGGCACACAACGCGCCATGTTGAGCTTGTAGAGGCTTACGGAGGGTACGTTGCCGATACTCCGGGCTTTTCATCTTACGATATAGAGCGCCTTTCGCTTGTTGACAAGGAAGAGCTGTGCCGCGGTTTTCGCGACTTTCTTCCGTATATAGACGACTGCCGCTTTACGGGCTGTTCGCATACTAAGGAGAAGGGATGCGCCGTTATCGCGGCAGCAGAGGCGGGCAGGATAGAAAAAACGCGTCATGCGTCGTACTGTACGCTTTATGAACAGATAAAGGATATAAAGCCTTGGGATTAAAAGGGAGTGACATTTATGAAATGCTATATAATATGCTCCGCGCCTGATGCAAGTATAGAGCCGATAAAAAAGATAAAAAAGGGCGAGGGTGACATTATCATATGCGCCGACGGAGGATATGAATACGCGCGCGCGGCCGGCATAAAGCCGGATATAGTAGTGGGAGATTTTGATTCCGCGAAGGACGGCGCGCCGAAGGGCGATTTTGAGCTTTTTACCTTTGACACGCACAAGGATGACACCGACACGATGATCGCCGTAAAAGAGGGCATGGCGCGCGGATGCACAGAGTTTCTTTTTTACGCCGCGACGGGAGGCCGCTTCGACCATATGTTCGCAAACGTGCTTCTTCTTTTATGGATAGAGAAGCAGGGCTTTAAGGCGATGATGATCGACGATGAGGCAAGATATTTCTTTATCGGAAAGAAATACGTTTTCCCCAAGGAGGGCAGGCGCACGGTGTCGCTTTTTGCGATCGACAAGCCCGTAAAAGGCATAACGCTTCACGGATTTGAATATCCGCTGAATAATTACGATATGGCGACCGATGTTTCGCTCGGCATAAGCAACGTGATAACAGGCGACGATGCAAGCATAGAGACGACGGACGGACGCCTTTTCGTGGTGGAGTTTTTTAAGAAACAGTAACGTGCCGCCCCTTAAAAACGGCCGGTAAGGGAAGCGGACATTGCGCCTCCGGCGGCGCCCAAGGAATAAAGATATGAAAAAACGTATGATAATTCTAAAAGCCCTTATTGCGACTGTCATCTTCGGCGCGCTTTATTTTTATGCGGTTTTCCCGCCGATAAACCTTCAGGACGAGGGCTTTTATTTTTTCCTTGTCGTACTTGTGGTTGTTTTCTTTATAGCATATGTAATATTCTCATTCGGCAGGCGGCGGGCGGCCGACGTTATATTTGACCGCAGCACGTACAGAACGATGTCTGTAGTAAAGCCGCTCGGCATTATAATAGGCGTTATAGTGGCCGTGTTCATCGTTGGCACGATAGTGAGCGTACCGATTTTTCGGGCGTCCTCATATCGTGAGCTGATACAGGTGGAGGACGGCAGCTTTACAGATGACGTGGCGGAAATAACGTATAATCAGATACCGCTCCTCGATAAGGCGTCGGCTCAGAAGCTGGGCGACAGAAAGTTAGGCGAGCTTGCCGACATGGTATCGCAGTTCGAGGTTTCGGGCGAGTACGCGCAGATAAACTTTCGGAATATGCCATACCGCGTGACGTCTCTTTATTACGGCGACGTATGGAAATGGATAAACAATACTAAAAAAGGACTTCCGGCGTATATGCGTCTCAATATGATAACGCAGGAGGTCGAGGTGGTGCGTCTTGAGGACGAGTTCGGCGCCTGCATGAAGGTGTCGCCTTACGAGCATTTCAACGAGCTTTTGGAGCGCTTTTTAAGATTCAGATATCCGACGTATATATTCGCGGAAACCACGTTCGAGATAGACGACGAAGGACGCCCCTATTGGATAGCGCCGCATATAAAGAAGACCATAGGTCTTTTCGGCGGGCGCGACGTCGTGGGCATAGTGCTCGTCGATGCGATAACTGCGGAGTGTACGTATTACGATATCGAGGACATACCCCAGTGGATAGACGGAGTATTCCCGGCAGAGCTTATAGTAGAGCAGTATAATTATCACGGTCTGTATATAAAGGGCTTTATAAACTCCATATTCGGCCAAAAGGACGTAACGCAGACTACGGCGGGATATAATTACCTGGCTTTGAACGACGATATTTACGTATATACGGGCATCACTTCGTCGGGAGGCGACGATTCGAATATAGGCTTTATCCTCTGTAACCAGCGCACGAAGGACGCGCGCTACTATTCGGTGCCCGGCGCGGCGGAGTATTCTGCGATGCGCTCAGCCGAGGGCGTAGTGCAGCACCTCAAATACGAGGCGACCTTCCCGCTGCTTTTGAACGTGGCGGGTCAGCCGACGTATTTTATAGCGCTTAAGGACAACGCCCAGCTTGTAAAGCAGTACGCGATGGTAAACGTCGAGCGTTATCAAATAGTTGCGACAGGCGCGTCAGTCGCGGAATGCGAGAAAAACTACGTTCAGCTTCTGAAGCGTCACGGCGACGATGTTGACGTAAGCGTTGGCATGATAAACGAAAGCCTGGGGCGCATAGCCGAGATAAGAAGCGCCGTGATCGAGGGCAACACGTATTTCTATATAAGGCTTGAGGGAGAGAGCATATTCTATCGCACATCGGCCTCCGCCGACGAATTTGTGGTGACCTTAGACCCGGGCGATACGGTAGAGATAACTTACGTGCCGTCTGACACGGGCATATACGATATACAGACGATAACGCGCGCCGACAATATTATCACCGATGAAAGCGAGCTTGAGGGAATGCTTTTGGATATGGACGAAGAGGAGCGCGCGGCGGCGAATTACGAGCTGCCGGATCCGGACGCACCAAAGCCGCAGACTGTGACAGTCGTGCCGCAGAACGGGGACCTGTCGGGCGGCAGCGATGATTGGTACACGTTCGAGGACGACCAGTCGGGTGAAGATTAAAACAAGTGCATGAAGGGAGAAAGCTTCCCTTCATGCGGTTTTTCGGAGGAAGTAAATGTTTAAACGAATGGCCGGCGACCCGTTCAACAAAACGCTGATAACGCTTGCGATACCGATAATGATACAGTATCTTATCAATTCTTCGCTGAATCTCGTGGATACCGTCATGATAGGTTCGATGGGCGAGGCGTCCATTGCGGCAGTCGGCTTTTGCAATATCATATATTTTCTCATAATGATAGCCCTTTTCGGAATAGCGAGCGGTACGCAGGTATTCATGGCTCAGTTCTGGGGAGCAAAGGATATAAAGCGCATCAAGCACGTTCAGGGGATAGGTCTTATGACGGGTCTTGTGCTTTCGTCGCTGTTTGCGGCGGCGGCCTTAATATTCCCCGAAGACCTTATGCATATATTTACGACGGATCCAGAGCCGATAGCGCTCGGCGCCGATTATCTTCGCATAGTGGGGATAAGCTATATCGCAACGGCGGTGTCGCTGTCTTATACGGCTGTGCTTAGAAGCATTGAAAACGTGGTGATACCGACTGCGGCCAGCTTTTTTGCGCTCAGTCTTAATACGTTCCTTAACTGGGTGTTGATATTCGGGCATTTCGGTATTGAACCGATGGGAGTTCGGGGCGCGGCCATAGCCACGCTAATATCGAGGCTCGTTGAGGCCGTTATAATAGTGAGCATAGTTTATAAAAAGAAATTCGCTGCCGCGTCCACACCGCGGGAGATGTTTTCTTTCGACGGCGCGTTTGTGAAAAAGGTGGTCAAAACGGCGCTGCCCGTATTCTTGAACGAGTGTCTTTGGTCGATCGGTACGTCGATGTACACGGTGGTGTACGGTCATATAGGCACTAACGTGGCGGCGGCCGTGAATATAAGCGGCACCGTGGAGCGAATGGCGTGGATAGCCGTGTTCGGTCTCGGAAGCTCCGCTTCTATAATGATAGGCAAAAAGATAGGAGAAGGCGAGTCGGATACCGCCTACGCTTACGGCAGGCGCATAATGCAGTACACTACGGTGGTAGCGCTTATAATAAGCGGGATCCTCTTTTTGATAAATCCGCATGTTTTAAAGCTTTTCAATTTGCTGCCGCAAAGCGTGGACACGGCGCTTATGCTCATGAATATATTTGCGGGCTTCTTTACGGTGAGAGCTCTTTCGTACGTTTCGTGCATCGGGGTGCTGCGTTCGGGAGGCGACTCTCGCTTCTGCCTGCTCGTTGACCTTATAGGCATATGGGGCTTCGGCGTGCCGCTCGCGGCGATTTTGGGGCTTGTGCTGAAGCTCCCCGTATGGGTGGTGTTCGTTACCGTCAACGCCGAGGATACGCTGAAGTTTATACCTTACATAATAAGATACCGCTCGAAGCGGTGGATAAAAAATCTTACGAAGACGTAAGCGCGCGTGCTTTTTACGAAAAAAGCACGAAAACGCTTGCGTCTTTTTTAACTCCGTCCCACGAATCCCTTTTAAGTTTTCTTTTTTTTTGCTTAAAAGCAAGCATAAATTTTTAGAACCTCGGTTCTAAAGACTTTATTCGCCTGCGCGGCGGGCGGTTCTTTTGCAAACTCAGACCACCCCATCAATCACTCCAAAAAATGCATACATTTTTTGAGGCCCCGGGATCCGCTTCGCGTATTTTTAGGGGGCCCCGGCGCGAACCAAAATTTCCGGGGCACTTTGCTCCCCCGCCCCCTCACGAGGGGAAACCCACAGACCCATACTGCGCTACTTACAGCTAATTTATGCCCCACAATCTTCGAACAGAATGATGTAATCTCAATTAATACTTCCAGCCTTCCTCGAGGTGAGGGCCGATTCAAGATATCTTCTCCTCAAAGTTGACGGGCGCGTCGCACGCGCCCAACACTCCGGTTCCCGTTAGAAGCAGGCTTTTTCTAAAAGGCAACTTGTTAAATATCGCCTTCTTCTAACGGGCACCGGGGACTTGGAGCGGCTCGGCCGCGGAACACCAGTGGGGAAGGAAGCTAATAGAATGCGCCCTCATGGCGAAAAGACTCCAAGCTATAAAGCAAATTGCGCTTATCGCCAGTAGATGGCGAGACATAAGTCATATTTGAGTAACGCCGAGCGGCTGGCGCCGCCGATAGGCGGTGTTGGAGCGAGGGAGCGAAGAGTCCGAGAGGCGGCAGCCTCTCGGGACTTTTGGTACGCCGGGGTCCCCTAAAAATACGCGGAGCGGATTTTTTGGGGTGGTCTGAGGTCACAAAAGTACGCCCCCCGGCAGGGGGATCAGGAGTATTAGAACCTCGGTTCTAAAATTTTGTTCTTGCTTTCAAAGCAAGGGAAGCAAGAAAAAGGAGTCTTAGAACCTAGGTTCTGAAAACGCTTGCGTCTTTTAGCGCACTGCAAAGTTTTTTTATAAACAGCCTCTATTTCCCGCTCAATAAAAAAGGCGGCCGGATACGGCCGCTTTTTTCATATCTCGCTTATCTTGATATCTCCGCCCGAAAAGACCTTGCGGCGGGGAGGTATTCTTTTTGTGGGATCGTATTTATATCTGCGGCACGAATGATCCGCAGATACTACTCCGGCCTTCGGACAAAGGCATTGCTTTCCGTCGTCGAAGATCTTAGTCGAATTGAAGCAGTAAAGGCACATCGGCCTTATTTCTTTTGAAAACATCGTTCTCACCTCGCCTTTTATTATATTACTGATATTTGTCGTATTCAATCGGATCTCAGCTTCTTTTCTTAAAAAGAATAAAACTTAATATGCCCGCGCCCGCGCATAAAAGCAGGGGCAAAGATCCGCCAAAGGCAAATGCGGCCGCTTTTTCGGCGTAAGCAGGCGAAAAAACGACAGCCGTTTCAAGAAAATCATCCGCCGTAAAATACGTTATCGCCGCAGCGATAACGGCGTGAGCCGTCTTACCCAAAAAATACTTCCCGGCACGAAGTCCCGCCTCATAGACGTGCGGCAGAAGCTGCATATGTACGCAGAAGCCGCCGAAGCCGGTGAACGCCGATATAAGCGTGAGCATAAGTCGCGCGTCGGTTACCGAAGAGCATATCATCGACGTACCGGCAGTAAGCTCAAGGAGAGATCCCAAAGACGCCCGTGTGATATTTTCGGGAATGTCGAAAAGTTTAAGTATCCCTGAAATAATATCGGCCGCGCCGCTTTCGTTTAAAAGCCCTATAACGGCTGAAAAGACGACTATCGAGGCGCAGACGTTGAGCATAATGAGCGCCGAAGAGCTTATGGCGTCGCTTAAGAGCAAGAGGGCCGATTTTTCTTCGCGGGGAGGAACAGACGTGCTTTTTTCGCGCATTGACGGATATATGCGCCCTGACAGCGCGGCAATAAGCGCGGCCGATATGATATGAACGATATAAAGAAATGCTCCGGCGCGCACGCTGCCGAGCATTGAAGAGCCTACAGCCGTTATGAGAAATGCGGGACCGCAGTTGTTTGAAAACATCAAAAGACGTTCGCATTCGGCGCGGCCGACGCCGCCTTTTTTATAAAGCGTCACCGCCCCAATACCTCCGGCAGGATATCCCGAAATAAGAGAGACGATAAACGAAACGCAGGCGCCGCCAGAAAGCTTTAGGAGAGGAGAAAGCAAGGGAGAGACCAGTCGCCCCATATCTTCGCACATACCGCTTTTCACAAAAAGATCGGAAATTATAAAGAAAATAAAAAGCGACGGTATCACAATGCCGCCGCAAAGTGCCAGCGCGTTTGAAACGGCTTCGCCGGCGCTTTTCGGAAAAAGAAAATACAGAAGTATAAATGTCGCTATCGCAAAATAAAGCGCCACTTTTTTTAAATACTTTTTCATGCGCCGTCTCCTCTCTTGGCTTCTTTAAAAATTATATTCCGACGCTTATTCATTTTAGTATGATAATCGGCATAAATTTAAGCATAACAAATGTTAGGAGGCGCCATCGTGGCCGACAGCAGAGAGAAAAAAGAACGGCGCGGCGCGCTTGAGGTCATAAGCCGGGCGTTTGAAATACCGCTTGATACGGTAACGGGCGTTTTCAGGCTGGAGAGCATAGGGGGCCGCGAGCTTACGATAGAAAATACCAAAGGTATACTCGAATACTCCGAGGAGTGTGTAAGAGTCGCCGTAAAAGGCGGAGTGATAACAATAAAAGGGGACGGTCTTATCATTAAAGCGCTGTCGGCAGACGGCATATATATTGAGGGGCGTATGCGTTCGGTTGAGTTTTTGGAGGCGTAGATGTTCATTCTTAAAATAGTACGCTGGATAATAAGCTATATAACGATAAGCGCACAGGGCGCTTTTTCGGAGCGTTTTTTAAATTTGGCCGGCAGCGAAGGCATACATGTATGGAACGTAAAAAGAGAGGACGAAACAAAGCTTTCCATGTGCGTGCGCGTCGGCGATTTTAAAAGGATACAGGGCGTTGCGCGCCGGGCGTCCTGCAGAGTGCGTATCACAGACAGAACAGGTCTTAGATTCATAATGTTCAAACACAGAAAGCGCAAGGCGTTTCTTATAAGCGCCGTTTTGTTTTTCGCGCTTGTATGTTTTCTTTCAACGCTCATATGGGGAGTGGAGCTTGAAGGAGCCGAATTCACCGACAGGGCCGCGCTTTTGGAGAGCTTGAGCGAGGCCGGACTGCGCTCGGGCGCGCCTATAGGCAGCTTGGATATACCGGCCATACAGAACGAGATACTTATGCGCCATGAGGATATAGCGTGGATAGGAATAAACATAAAGGGCACGAAAGCATATGTAAAGGTGGAGCCGCGTACTTTGCCGCCCGAAACGCCGAAGGACGACGCGGCAAGAAATCTCGTATCCGATTTTGACGCAGTAGTGGAGAGCATACAGGTATACGAGGGCGAGGCCGCCGTAAAAAAAGGAGAGGCGGTGACAAAAGGTCAGCTTTTAGTAAGCGGAGTAGTGGATCTTGAGGAGGGCGGCACGCGATTTCTTCATTCTGAGGCCGAAGTTTACGGCCGCGTGTGGATAAGCATGCATAAAAGCATTCCGTTTTACGGCATAAAAAAGATATACACGGGAGAGACATTAAAAAAACGTGCCGTGAAGGCCGCGGGAGTAAAAATAAATTTATTTATAAACAGTAGTATTCCGTATGATAAGTATGATAAAATCATAAGAGAAGAAGAGATGAAAATAGGCGTCTTTGAGCTTCCTGCAACTTATCTTACCGCCGATATACGCGAGTATGAGGAAGAAACGTATCCGCTGTTATGGGACGAAGCGCGCGATAAACTGGAGCTTGAATGTTTTTTGGAGCTTCGTTCTCTTTATCCCGAGGCTGCTGTTTTAAACAGGAATATAACATTTACAAAGACCGGGGATTCGTATATAATGGACGCCGAGTATGAATGCGTTATGCCGATAGCTGTAAGCATAGAGATAATGCATGATAAAGCAACGGAGGAATAGATGTCAACGGAAGTTTTACTGCTTGAAAACGAAACGGACATGTTCAATATATTCGGAAATCTGGACGAGAATATAAAGCTTTTGGAGAACGAATACGGCGTGAGCATAGTGTGCCGAGGTTCCGAGGTGAAGATAACGGGGAGCGAAAAAAGCGTTGAGCATTGCCGCCGCGCGCTGGCCGTTTTAAAGGAGCTTTCGGATAAGCACCAGACCATATCGGAGCAGAATGTGCGATACGCCATGTCAATGGTCGAAGAGGACAGGGAAACAGAGATAGCCGACCTGGGCGACGACTGCATTGCAGTAAGCGCAAAGGGACGCCCCATACGCCCGAAAACGATAGGTCAGAAAAAATACGTCGATTCCATACGGAAGAATACGGTCGTATTGGGCGTAGGCCCCGCCGGAACGGGAAAAACATATCTCGCCGTGTCGATGGCTGTGTCGGCGCTCAGAAGCAAGGAGATAAGCAAGATAATACTCACGCGCCCCGCCGTTGAGGCAGGCGAAAAGCTGGGCTTTCTGCCGGGAGACCTTCAGCAGAAGATAGACCCGTATTTAAGACCGCTCTACGACGCGCTTTACGATATGCTCGGATTTGAGACTTATGCGAAATACGCCGAGAAGGGCATAATAGAAATTGCGCCGCTCGCGTATATGCGCGGCCGTACGCTTGACGACAGCTTTATAATCTTAGACGAGGCGCAGAACTCTACGAAAGAGCAGATGAAGATGTTTTTGACGCGCCTTGGCTTTAACTCAAAGGCGGTCATAACGGGAGATATAACGCAGGTCGATCTGCCCTTCGGAAAGCAGTCCGGCCTTATAGACGCGATGAAGGTCTTAAAAAACATTGAAGGCATTGGGATAAGCGAGCTTACGCATAAGGACGTAGTGAGAAACCCGATAGTGCAGAAAATAATAAACGCGTATGAAAAACGCGACGGGCGCGTCCGCCGAAAAGAGACGCGCCGAATAACGAGAAGAACGGCGGAAGACAAAAGATGAACAAAACGGAGTTTATAAACAGGCAAAGAAAAGTTAAGGTCACGAAAGAATTAAAGGACATGCTCGCCTTATGCGTCGATACGGCGTTGAAAACCGAAGGCATAGACGACGGAGCGCATATCGACGTTACGTTCGTATCCGATAAAAGGATACGTGAGATAAATCGCGAATACAGACAAAAGGACGCGGCCACGGACGTGCTGTCATTCCCTATGGTCGAGTTCTCTGAAGGAAAGCCCGTGTGCGATCTGGGCGGCGAGCGCGATGAGGACGGCGTTCTCTTTTTGGGCGATATCGTCATATCGCTTGAACACGCCTGGGCCCAAGCCGAAGAATACGGCCATTCGTTCATGCGCGAGGCGGGCTTTTTATGTACTCATTCCGTGCTCCATCTCGTGGGCTACGACCACGAGGATGACGAGGAAAGCCGTAAAACGATGCGTAAAAAGGAGGAAGCAGTCCTTAAAAAAGTGGGGCTTGCAAGATAGAAATGTCTCTTTTAAGGTCGTTTAAATATGCGTTTTTAGGCATTGGGCGCTGTTTTGAGAACGAGCGGAATATGCGCATACATCTCGTTTTGGCGCTTTACACGCTGTATTTTTCCGCTTACTATGACTTTACCCGCGTTCAATACGCGGTATTATGCGCGTTTTTCGCGCTCGTGTTTTTTGCCGAAATGGTGAACACCGCGATCGAAGAGTTGGTCGACATAAATTCGGAGGGCTTTAATTTCAAGGCAAAGGCCGCAAAGGATATCGCTGCGGGAGCCGTATTGATCTGCGCAATATTTGCGATAATTGCCGGGTTTTTATTCTTTTTCGATACCGAGATAATAAGGACCATCTTTTTCGATACGCTGACGCACCCGGTAAAGCTTGTGGGCTTTATTCTGTCGGTGGTGCTCGCCGTGCTTTTCATAAGATTCGGCCTGCACAGAAAGAAGATATGACGATACGTTGAAAAAAAGGAGCAATATAAATTGGCAGAAATAACTAAATCGGGCTTTATAGCCATAGTGGGACGCCCCAACGTGGGCAAATCTACGCTTATAAACAAGCTGGTGGGACAGAAGGTGGCCATAGTGTCTCAGCGTCCTCAGACAACGAGGAACCGCATCATAGCAATACTCAATAAAGGCGACACACAGATGATCTTTCTTGATACGCCGGGCTTTCACAGGCCGAAGAACCGTCTCGGCGAATATATGGAGGACATAGTTCACGAGTCGCTGGCAGATGTTGAATGCATCCTTCTCGTCGTTGAGCCGAAGAACGCGCCCACTGAGGACGAAAAAAGGCTTATCGAGAAGATGAGCGGGCGAGATATCCCCGTTATACTCGTTATAAATAAAATAGATACCGTGCCGAAACCTTCTATACTTATGGCGATGGCGGCGTATGCGCCGCTTATGGAGTTTAAGGCCATAATGCCGATAAGCGCGCGCACGGGCGACGGGATAGCGGAGCTTGAAAGCGAAATAGGCGACTATATGCAGCCGGGGCCGGAGTTTTATCCTCAGGACATGGTGACGGATCAGCCGGAGCGCGCCGTAGTGGGCGAGATAATCCGCGAAAAAATGCTGCGCCTTCTTTCCGACGAGATACCGCACGGCGTGGCAGTCGCTATAGAGAGCTTTGACGAGAGCCAGGGCGACCTTATAAAGATAGGCGCGTGCATATACTGCGAGAAGGATTCGCACAAGGGCATAATCATAGGAAAGAACGGAAAAATGCTCAAAAAAATAGGCACATACGCGCGTGAGGAGCTTGAGCGTATGTTTGAGTGCAAGGTGTTTTTGGACGTTTTCGTTAAGGTGGACGCAGGCTGGCGCAACAAGGCGGGCTCGCTTCGTGAATTCGGCTATTCGCGCGAATATTGATATGGATATAGAAACGCATGGCCTTGTGATACGCGAATATCCAAAGGGAGAGAGGGACAAGCTTTTAATACTTCTCACGCCCGATATGGGCAGGATATCAGTATGGGCCAAAGGAGCGCGATCGCCGAAGAGCCCGCTTCTTTCGCTTTGCCAGCTTTTATCTTATTCGCGCATAAGACTGAGAAAAAACGCGGGATCGTTTTATCTTGCGGGCGGCGAAACAAACAATCTGTTTTTCGAGATACGAGAATCGCTTGAGCGGCTTTCGCTGGCACAGTATTTCTGCGAGCTTGCCGACCGAGCTTCGGCTGACGGGCGCGAGTGCGAAGAGATACTGTCGCTTATTCTTAATTCACTCTACCTTTTATGCAGAGGCGAAAAAGAAGCTCACGTAAAGGCGGTTTTTGAGCTTAGGCTCATGTCCGTTATAGGCTTTCGTCCCGAGATCTCACAGTGCGCGGTATGCGGAGGCGTTTCCGACGAGATGTTTTTCGACATGAATGCGGGAAACGTAATATGTTCGTCATGCGCGCGCGGCGGCAAGTACGCCGGAGCGTATCCCGTTAACCGCGCTGTATACGATGCGATGAACCACATAATAAGCTCCGACGCGAAGAAGATCTTCTCATTTAAACTTGACGCGGAGTCCGAACGCATACTTTCAAAGGCCGCGCAAGGATTTATGTTGACCCAACTTAACATAAATTTAAAAACGCTCGATTTTTACAATACGCTTTGACATGCGGAGGAAAAATGAAGTATACATCCGAAGATATTTATAAGAAATCGCTTATCACGCTGGAATTTAATAAGATAAAGGGAAAGCTTTCGGCTCATTGCCTGTCGGACGAGGCAAAAAGCATGGCCGAAAGCCTTTTCCCGTTTGATCGTACCGACGCGGTGAGAGAAGCGCTCGGCGAGACGGACGAGGCAAAGATAATGATACAAAGGCGCGGCACTCCGCCTATCGCGGCGGCGCACGATATAACGGCGTCTTTAAAGCGCGCCGAGGTGGGCAGCGCTCTTTCAATGGGAGAGCTTTTAAAAATAGCCTCGCTTTTAACAACGGCGAGAAAGCTTTCGGGCTATTTTGACAGCTTTGAGGATGAGAGACTCTTGTCAAAGCATTTTTCACAGTTATCGCCCGTTTCTTCCGTTGAAAGGCGAATAAACGAAGCCGTGATATCGCCGGAGGAGATGGCCGATACGGCAAGTCCGGCGCTTTATGATATACGCAGAAGGACGGCGCGCCTTCATGCCAAGGTGCGCGATCTTTTGCAGGATATAATCCATTCGCAGCGCTATCAGAAGGTGCTTCAAGAGCCGATAATCACCGTGCGAAACGACAGGTTCGTCGTGCCGGTCAAGGCCGAATACAGAAGCGAGCTTCACGGCCTTGTTCACGATATGTCGGCTTCGGGAGCGACTCTTTTCGTAGAGCCCTCGAGCGTCGTTGACGCGAACAACAGGATAAAGATGCTCTACGCCGAGGAAAAAGAGGAGATGGAGAGGATACTTTATGAACTTTCGGCCGAGGTCGCCGAAAGGCGTCATGAAATAGAGAATAATTATTATCACATTGTGCGCCTTGATTTCATTTTCGCAAAAGCGAAGCTGGCGCTCGACATGAAAGCCGTAACGCCTGACATTTCGCGTGATGCGAAAATAGTTTTAAAGCGTGCGCGTCACCCGCTTATAGACGCAAAAACTGTCGTGCCGATAGATATAGAGCTCGGCGAACACTTCGATACGCTTGTTATAACGGGCCCGAACACGGGCGGCAAAACTGTCGCCTTAAAGACGCTGGGGCTTTTATGCGCCATGGCGCTGTCGGGGCTTTCTATCCCCGCCGCCGAGGGCAGCGCGGTCGGCGTTTATGAATATATCTTTTCCGACATAGGCGACGAGCAGTCGATAGAGCAGTCGCTTTCCACGTTTTCGGCGCATATGAAAAATATCGTGGCCATTTTGGACGCATGCGCGCCGCGCACGATGGTACTGTTCGATGAGATAGGCGCAGGCACCGACCCCGTCGAGGGAGCGGCGCTTGCAATAGAGATACTTGAACGCACACGGCGGCTGGGCGCGCACATAGCCGCGACAACGCATTACAGCGAGTTAAAAATATATGCGCTTTCTGCCGAAGGCGTACAGAACGCGAGCTGCGAATTTGACGTTGAGACGCTTCGTCCGACGTATAAGCTGCTCATAGGCATACCGGGACGAAGCAATGCTTTTGCCATATCGGAGCGGCTGGGGCTTTCAAAAAGTCTTATCGAGAACGCAAAAAAGCGCATAGGTCAGGAGAGCTTAAAATTTGAGGACGTTATACGCGATCTTGAAAAAAACCGCATGGAAATGGAGCAAAAGCGCGATATGGCGCAGGAGCTTTTAAAGGAGACGGAGGCGATTAAAAGAAGCGCCGAGCTTTCACAGAAAAATCTGCAGCGCGATAAAAACAGGATATTAAGCGAGGCGCGCGACGAAGCGGCGCGCATTTTGAACAGAGCGAGGGAGACGTCCGACAGCGTTATGGGCGAGCTTGAAGCCTTAAAGAAGAAGAACGCGCGCGAGCTTGCCGACATTAAGCTCATGGAGAACCGTGCGGCACTTCGCGGAAAGCTTCGCGCCGCCGAAAAGGATATAGACGCAAAAGAGGAGAACAAAGAAAAAAAGGGCGGCATTGACGTGCCCTTAAATCCCGGCGACATGGTGCGTATAATCAAGCTTGACCGCGAGGCTGTGGTAGTCGAGCCGCCCGAGGGCGGAAAGGTCGTGCTTCAGGCGGGCATAATGCGCGTGACCGTCGGGCTTGACGAGCTGGAGCTCGTTGACGCGCGGGGAAGGCGCGCGGCGAAGAAAAAAGCGTCGCCCGGCGTAAGAAAGAATATAAACGTGGCGACGCGAAAGGTAAATACGGAGATAGACATACGCGGCATGACTGTGGAGGAGGCCATGTACGACGTCGATAAGCTTATTGACGACGCGGTGCTTTTGGGCATTAAAAAAGTGCAGATAATCCACGGCAAGGGCACGGGAGCCTTAAGAAGCGGCGTTCATACGCATCTTAGAACGCTAGGCACGGTAGCGTCATTCCGTCTCGGCAGATACGGCGAGGGCGAGGACGGCGTTACGATAGTGGAGCTTAAATAGAGGATAAAAGGAGGACGAACAATGATACTTGTAACGGGAGGAGCAGGCTACGTTGGAAGCCATATAGCGGCGAAGCTTTCCGATATAGGCAGAGAGGCCGTGATAATAGACAATCTCGCCTGCGGCCATAAGGAGGCGGCGCGCGGCATGAAGCTCTATCAGGGCGACCTCAGAGACGCGGCCTTTTTGGATAAGGTATTTGAAACGGAGAAGATAGACGCGATAATACATTTCGCCGCGAATTCTTTAGTCGGCGAGAGCGTGGAAAACCCGCTCAAGTATTATGAGAACAATATGGGCGGCGCGATATCCTTAGTCGGCGCGATGGTTAGGCACAACGTCAAAAATATAGTTTTCTCGTCGTCGGCCGCCGTGTACGGCGAGCCGGAGAGAGTGCCCATTTTGGAGGACGACAGGAAAGACCCGACGAATCCCTACGGCGAGACGAAGCTTGCCATCGAGCGCCTTTTGAAATGGTGCGACAGGGCTTATGGTATAAAGTACGCGGCTCTCCGCTATTTCAACGTGGCGGGCGCGCGCGACGATATAAACATAGGCGAAGACCATTCGCCCGAAACGCACCTTATCCCGCTCGTTATACAGGCGGCTATGGGAAAGCGCGACAAGATAATGATATTCGGAGACGACTACAAAACAAAGGACGGCACCTGCATACGCGACTATATTGACGTGCGCGATCTTGCGAACGCGCATATACTTGCGCTTGATTATCTCGGTGCGGGAGGCGAGTCTGAGGCGTTCAACTTGGGCTACGGCACGGGATTCAGCGTGCGCGAGATAATCGAGGTCACGAAAAAAGTAAGCGGCGTCGATTTCAAGGTAGAAATAGGCAAAAGACGCGCGGGCGACCCCGCCCTGCTCGTAGCTTCGCCCGAAAAGGCGAAAAAAATATTGGGCTTTAAACCGGAATTCGACGATATCGAGAAGATCGTCGCTTCGGCATGGCGCTGGCACAGCTCGCACCCGAACGGATTCTGAAAAAAGCACTTGGAGTGAATACGAATGGAAAGACAGAAAAGAGCTGCGGCCATACACGACATATCGGGCTTCGGACGCTGCTCGCTTACGGTCGCGCTGCCGATAATCTCGGCGGCGGGCGTTGAGACGAGCGTCATACCGACGGCGGTGCTTTCAACGCATACGGGCGGCCTTTCGGGCTATACGTACCGCGATCTTACCGAGGACTTAAAGCCGTTCGCAGACCATTGGAAGTCGCTCGGCCTTACTTTCGACGCGATATATTCGGGATTTTTGGGCTCGTTTCGCCAGCTTGACATAGTGTCGGAGATATTCGACGAGCTGAGATGCGACGATACGCTGATACTCGTCGATCCCGTAATGGCAGACCACGGCGAGATGTACAAGGTGTTTTCGCGCAATTTCGTTGCCGGTATGCGCGGCCTTTGCAAAAAGGCCGATATAATAACGCCTAATATAACGGAAGCGTGCTTTATGCTCGATATGCCTTATAAAAAGCCGCCCCACGACGAAAAGTTCATCGGAGATATAATGCGCGGTCTTCTTTCGCTGGGCGTAAAGGCGGCTGTGCTTACCGGCGTAAGCTTTGACCGAGATACGCTCGGCGCGGCCTGCATCGAAGCGGGTTCAACCGAAATGCATTATGTCTGCCGCGACAGAGTGGAGGGATTTTACCACGGCACGGGCGACGTATTCGCAAGCGTGCTGCTTGCGGCGCTCTTGCGCGCAAAATCGCTCCCCGAGGCCGCAGATATAGCCGTGGGCTTTACGGCGGACAGCATAAAGCGCACAAAGGCGGCAGGCACGGACGTGCGCTTCGGCGTAAACTTTGAAGCGGGGCTTTATGAGCTTATGGGGAAGCTGAGGTAATAAAAAAACAGAAAACGGCCGGGGCGCGCCGATCGGGCGTCTCGGCCGCTTTTTATCGCCGCTTTGAAAGCGGCAGATGCAAAAAAATTTTATTTTTTCTTATCTTTACAGTATTTTTACTTGACAAACGGCGCACGCTTATTATAAAATAAATTCCGCATTGTAAAGAACATATCTTTACATAGGAGGTGGCCCCTATGCACGGAAAAGATCTTAGAATAAATCTGCTGCTCGACTATTACGGCGAAACGCTGACAGAGAGACAGCGCGAAGTGATGGATCTTTACTATAACGAGGATATGTCGCTTTTTGAGATATCCGAGCATGTGGGCGTGACGCGCCAGGGGGTACACGACCTTATAAAGCGTTCGGAAAACGCGCTTTTGGAGCTTGACGAAAAGCTCGGCTTTGTCGAGCGATTCGTACAGATACGCCGCGCCGCCGATATTCTTGAAGAGGCGGAGCGCGAAATACGCGGCTCAACGAACGAAAACGCGCTTTCTTGGGCCGATAAAATAAGGTCTGCGCTTTCGATCTTAAGACAAGAATAAACGGAGGTGTGAGATATGGCGTTTGAAAGCCTGTCGGATAAGCTTCAGGCAGTCTTTAAAAAGCTTCGCGGCAAAGGCAAGCTGAGCGAATCGGATATAAAAGAAGTAATGCGCGAAATACGTCTCGCACTTTTGGAGGCCGACGTAAACTACAAGGTAGTGCGCGACTTCGTAAAAACAGTATCTGAACGCGCCGTCGGCGCCGAGGTTATGGAAAGCCTTACTCCGGCGCAGCAGGTAATAAAGATAGTAAATGAGGAAATGACCGCGCTTATGGGCTCGTCTCAGTCGAAGATCGAGATAGCCTCAAAGCCGCCCACGATAATCATGATGGTGGGCCTTCAGGGCGCGGGCAAAACGACGCAGGCCGCAAAAATAGCGCTGAGCTTCAAAAATCAAGGCAAGCGGCCTCTGCTCGCCGCGTGCGACGTGTACCGCCCCGCAGCAATAAAGCAGCTTGAGGTCGTAGGCTCGCAGGTCGGCGTGCCGGTGTTTAAGATAGACGGCTCAAAGGAGCCGGTGAAAATAGCTCGCGCCGCCGTGGAGCAGGCGAAGAAAAACGGCAACGACATGGTGTTCATAGACACGGCCGGTCGTCTTCATATAGACGAAACGCTCATGGACGAGTTAAAGAACATAAAGGCCGAGGTCGAGCCTCATGAGATACTTTTGGTAGTTGACGCGATGACGGGTCAGGACGCCGTGAACGTGGCCGAGGGCTTTAACAACGCCCTGGGCATCGACGGCGTGGTAATGACAAAGCTTGACGGCGATACGCGCGGAGGCGCGGCGCTTTCGGTGCGCGCCGTAACGAATAAGCCGATAAAGTACGTCGGCATGGGCGAGAAGCTTACGGATATCGAGCCGTTCTATCCCGACAGAATGGCCTCGCGTATTTTGGGCATGGGCGACGTTTTGAGCCTTATCGAAAAGGCGCAGAAGAACTTCGATGAAAAAAAGCTCGCCGAGATGGATAAAAAGCTTCGCGAGAACAAATTCGATCTTGAGGACTTTTTTGACAACATACAGCAGATGAAGCAGATGGGTTCGCTTTCCGATATTTTGGGAATGATGCCCGGCGTGAACAAAAAGGCGCTTGCGGGGGCTAATTTAGACGACAGACAGCTTGACAGGATAGCCGCTATAATACAGTCGATGACGCCTTACGAGCGGCAGAATCCCGAGATAATAAACTCCTCGAGAAAGCGCCGCATAGCGCAGGGCAGCGGCACGAAGATAGAGGATATAAACAGACTTTTGCGCCAATTCGATCAGATGAAGCGCATGGTGAAGCAGATGTCGGGCAAACAGGGCAAGAAAAAGCTTCGCGGCATGGGCAGACTGCCTTTTCCAATGTAGCGATGTTTTATAGACAGCATGATTTTTAAGGAGGTGACATGTAAATGGTAAAGATAAGACTTAAGAGAATGGGTGCAAAGAAAGCTCCTTTTTACAGGATCGTCGTAGCAGATTCGAGATATCCGCGCGACGGCAGATTCATTGAAGAGATCGGTACTTACAATCCGCTCGTAGAACCCGCTTCGATAACTGTTGACGCAGAGAAGGTTCAGAAGTGGTTAAGAAACGGCGCAAAGCCGACCGATACCGTTAAGGCATTACTCAAAAAGAGCGGCGTAATATAAGCTGCGGAGGGGTAAAGAATGAAAGATTTACTGACCTTTATAGCGAAAATGCTTGTGGACAACGCCGATGAAGTCTCTGTAGAAGAAAGAGAGACTGACACCGAGATCATATTGGAGCTTCGCGTCGCTAAGGAAGATATGGGCAAGGTGATAGGCAAACAGGGACGTATCGCAAAGGCGATACGCACCGTTATCAAGGCAAGCAATCATGACCCGAATAAGAAAGCCGTTGTTGATATAATGGATTAGGCGCACGCGCGCATGTAACACGCGCGTCGTGCGAGGCCTCGGATTCGGGTATTTTCGGGGGGAACAGGGGCGTGTTTCAAAACGCAGCGGCGCGGCGCGCCGATTTTGGACGGATGATTTTCCGCGCGTTTTGAAGCACGCTCAAATCATATACGGAGATGCGTTATGAAAAGAACGGTAATAGCCAAAATAGTAAATACTAACGGAGTGCGCGGCGCGGTAAAGTGTATCCACTACTGCGACAGCGTGTATGATCTGGAGAACTACGGCGAATTTTATCTTGAAAGCGGGCGCGCGCTTACGGTCGAGCGCATGAGCTTTCAGAAAAATACGGCGAGAATAAAGTTTCGCGGCGTGGACAGCGCCAACGATGGACTTTTAATAAAAAACGAGTTATTATATATTGATAAGGCAGATCTGCCGAAGCTGCCCAAGGGAGTTTACTACATATCCGATCTCATGGGACTGAGCGTAGTCACCGTGCCGGGCGGGCGTACGCTCGGCAGGATAACCGAGGTGCTTCAGACAGGAGCGAACGACGTTTACGTTGTTGACGAAAAGGACGGCGGGGGCAAAAAGAAGAAGCAGTATCTCATACCCGCCATACCCGACGTCATCGACAGCGTGGATATAGAGGGAGGCGTTATGCGGATAACGCCTATTGCGGGGCTTTTGGACGATGAAGATTGATATACTTACTCTCTTTCCCGACATGATGGAGACGGTGCTCTCCGAGAGCATCATAGGCCGCGCGAGACGCGCCGGGGTTATTTCGATAAACTGCGTGAACATACGCGACTTTACGCAAGACAAGCACCGCCGCGTGGACGATTATCCCTACGGCGGCGGGCGCGGTATGCTCATGCAGGCCGAACCGATATACGAAGCGTATAAAAGCGTTTGCGGCGACGGCGAAAAGCCCTGCTTTATATATATGTCGCCGCAGGGACGGCCGCTTACGCAAAAGCTTGCGGGCGAGCTTTCAAAAGAGGAGCATATAGTGGTGCTTTGCGGTCATTACGAGGGCGTGGACGAGCGCGCGCTTATTCTTACGGACGCAAAAGAGATATCGATAGGCGATTACGTGCTTACGGGCGGCGAGCTGCCCGCGCTCGTTCTGTGCGATACCGTATGCCGCCTCGTGCCGGGCGTTTTAAAGGACGACGAGAGCTTTTTGAAGGAGAGCCATCAGAACGGGCTTTTGGAATATCCGCAGTACACGCGTCCCGAGGAATATATGGGACTGAGGGTGCCGGACGTGCTCATAAGCGGCCACCATGCGAATATCGAAAAATGGCGGCTTTCAAAGAGCGTTGAACGTACGCGGACGAAGCGCCCCGACCTTTACGAAAAATACGTGGGTGACAGTAAAGATGCAGAGTAAAACAGCGATAAAAACTTACGGCTTTATAGTGTTCGCCATACTGGCGTCAAAGCTTCTAGGTCTCGTGCGCGATTCGCTTATGGCGTACTTTTACGGCACTGGGATGGAGGCGGCGGCGTTTTCGGCGGCCAGCCGCATACCGCTCACCATATTCGACATTACGCTCGGAACGGCTGTGGCGGCGGCGTTCATACCTGTTATGAACAGGTTTCTTCAGAACGACGGAAAAGAGCGCGCCTTTAAATTCGTAAATAATTTTTTGAACGCGGTGCTGCTAGTTGCTCTTGTCATAGCCGCGCTCATATGCATATTCCCGGGAGCGGTAGTAAACCTTCTCGCGTCCGGCTTTTCGGGCGATACGTTCTCGCTCTGTGCAAAGCTTCTTATGGTATTTACGCCGATAATACTGCTCGCTGCGATGAGCTATACGTTCGTGGGCGTTCTTCAGTCGTTCGGCAGCTTTAAGATACCGGCGATAATGAGCCTTTTGTCGAATGCGCTTATGGTCCTGTATTTCGTAACGCTCAACGGACGCTTCGGTATCGGCGGCCTTGCGGCGGCGCTCGTTATAGGCTGGGTGCTTCAGCTTCTTATTCTGCTGCCACCGCTTTACAAATTCGGCTACCGCTTCAGACTAGGCATAGATTTTGGGGACGAGGGATTAAGATCGTCCGTAAAAATGGCGGGCCCCGTATTGATATCGTCATGGGTCATGCCGCTTAACAACCTTATCACTCTTAATATTGCATCCTACTATGCTTCGTGGGGCGTTACGGTGCTTGATTATTCGTACAAGCTTTATTTTATCGTTGCGGGCGTGTTCTCTTATGCGATGACGAATCTGTATTTTCCGAGCCTTTCGCGCATGCAGGCGGCGGGAGACCGCGAGGGCGCGCGCGATATGCTCTATACGATGATAAAGAGCGTGACTCTGATAGTTGTGCCGGTCGCGGCCTTTTTCATCGTTTTTGCGCGCGGCGTCGTTCGCGTAGTGTACGAGAGCGGCTCGTTTACTTCGGGCGACGCGCAGATGACGGCGTTTGCGCTTATGATGTATACGATAGGTATGTTCGGCTTTTCATGGCAGGAGATACTCAATAAATACTTCTACTCCTCCGGAGACTCGAAAACGCCGATGAAGGTGGCGATAGGCTCGATAGTCATAAACCTTGCGCTGGCGCTCCTTCTGTCGAGAACGCCTATGGGCATATACGGCATTGCGCTTGCTTCGGCCGTTTCGATAACTTACGCGGGCGCGGCGCTCTACGCGCTTCAGAACAGGCGCGACGGCAGAAAAGCGGACGGACGCATGGGCGTATTTATAGGTAAGAGCGCGGCGCTGTTCGTTATATCGTGCGCGGTGATGTGCGTACTTTCTTATTTTATGAATAAGCTTTCGCTGGGCCGCTTTACAACGCTTATAGCGCTCGTTGTCTGCTTTGTCGTTTCCGGCGCGGTCTATCTGGGCGCGTCGAAGGCTATGCGGATCGGCGAGGTAAACGATATATTATCCTCGCTTTTCGGCAGGCTGAAGGGAAAAAGCGGCGATGAAGATAAAGAAAACGACTAGAATTTTTTAATTATTTTTACAGAAGGGATGTGATCGATATTGATAAAGGCATTCAACCGAGGCTTTGACAAGTTCCTTATATGGTTCAACGCAAGCGTCATTGGCACGATACTTAATGCGATAGGACGTTTCGTGAAGCAGCTTTTTGCAGACAGCGCCATCGTGCGGGCCTTTTCGAGCGAGAACTTCGAGCGCATGTATGAACGAAGCTTTATAGCGCGCTTTGTAAATTGGTTCTTTGGCCTGTTTGCGCGCGCCAACGCTCACCTTTGCGTAATGGCGCAAAACAGCGCGATACTCGGCTTTTTTAAATTCGTGATATCAAAATTCAATCTTACGGTATTTCTCGTGCTGCTCATCGTTTTCGGGGCTGTTTCATATTTTACGGGCATATACCTTATCGCGGCCGCATACGTCGCAATAGTGTTCGTATTTATCGTGATATGCCGTCCGGAGGTGGGCATAATAGCCGTTGCGGGCCTTGCGCCGTTCATTCCTACGATGGCGGCGGCCGGCCTTTTGGGATTTACGCTGGTCGCGTTCCTTCTTCAGGTGCTATTCGGAACGAGATATAAGATAAAGACGAACCGCACGGGGCTTTTCCTTATCTTCTATATAATACTTCTCGCGGTGTACGGCGTAAATTCGTTCACTCCGTCAAGCAGCGTAAATATCGCGCTCTTATGGTCGATGTTCGTTATTTCGTATTTCCTTGTGATATCGCTCATCGACACGAAAGAGAAGTTTCACTGGGCGATGTTCATATTCTGCACGGCGGCGCTCTTTACCGGCCTTTACGGACTGTTCCAGTACGTAAGCGGTCAGTTCGATATGACGTGGGTCGACAAGGAGCTTTTCGAGGAGCTTGGCCTCAGAGTATATTCGACGTTTGAGAATCCCAACGTTTACGGCGAATATCTGCTTTTGGCGGTGCCGCTCACGTTTGCGATGACGTTTAATACGAAGCGCCTTATCGGCAGGCTTTATTATCTCTTATCGACGTTAGTGCTTTTGTGCGCGCTTGCTCTTACGTATTCGCGCGGATGCTACCTTGCGCTGATACTTGCGCTCGCGGTGTTTCTTTTTTACGTTTCGAGAAGGCTTCTCGCGATCTGCGCCGTGCTTATGCTTTTCGTGCCGTTCGCGCTGCCCGCGTCGATAATAAACAGATTTGCGAGCATCACAAATCTTGCCGACTCGTCCACAAGCTACCGTCTTAATATCTGGGAGGGCAGCCTTAAGATGATAAGCGACTTTTGGTATATGGGAATAGGCCACGGCACGGAGGCGTTCAACAGCGTATATCCGTATTATTCGCTGAATTCGATAGTTGCGCCTCATTCGCATAATCTTTATCTGCAGCTTACCATCGAGATGGGCATATGGGGACTTATAGTCTTCCTTTTGGTCATGTTCTCGTTTTTCAACGACAGCGTATCTACGATAAAGAAGCAGACGGCGACGGCGAGCCGCGTAATGATAGCGGCGGGCGTCGCGGCGGTCTTGGGCTTTTTGTTCCAAGGGCTTTTCGACTATGTGTTCTATAATTACAGAGTATATCTCATCTTCTTTATGACGCTGGGACTTCTTACGGCGTACAACGGCATTATAAGGCGGGAGGCGACATGATGATAAAAGCGATAAACGTAATATCCGATACGAATATAGGCGGCGCGGGAAAGATACTTCTCAGCTTTCTTGAGAAATACGACAGAGAGAAGTTCGACGTTAAAGTGGTCATACCGAAAAACAGTCAGCTTAAAGAGCGCATAGAGGCGCTTTGTGTGCCCGCCATAGAGATCGACGGCATGGCCGACGATTCCAAGGGCAAGGCGGCCGAGGATACGCTGCTTAAGATATTCAAGAGCGAGAAGCCCGACGTCGTGCATACGCACGCGTCGCTCGGAGCGCGCCGCGCGGCGAAAAAATACGGAAAGTGCGCGATAGTATATACGCGCCACAGCGTATTCGACCAGCCGTCGTGGAAAAAGAGCTTTCCTTTCAAGCAGATAAACGGACACGTGAACAATTCGCTGGCCGACCGCGTCATAGCGGTGTCGCCCGCGGCAAAGGAGAATATAGTTGAGGTGGGCGTGGATCCCGAAAAGATACAGGTCATCTTCAACGGCGTGGCCGAAGCGGTAAGATTGTCCGACGAAGAAAAATCACGCGTAAGAGCGAAGTGGGGAGTGGCCGAGGACGATTTCGTATGCGCGATAATCGCGCGTCTCGAGGAGGTAAAGGGTCACGAATACGTTTTAAAGGCGGCGAGGAAGCTTTTGGACGCAGGCGAGAACGTAAAGGTGATCATAGCCGGAAACGGCTCCATCGAGAACAAGCTAAAAGCAACGGCCAAAGAGATGAAGCTTACGAACGTGATATTCACGGGCTTTATCCGAGAGATACACGAGATAGAAAATATCATGGACGTTCAGTTGAACGCCTCGTACGGCACGGAGGCGACGTCGCTTTCGCTTCTTGAGGGCATGAGCCTCGGAGTGCCCGCGATAGTTTCAGACTTCGGCGGAAATCCTTACGTTATAGAGACGGGAGTAAACGGCATAGTCGTGCCGAAACGCGACGAGAACGCTCTTTATGATGCGATAATAAAGATAAAGAGCGATAAAGAGCTTTATAAACAGTGCTCCGAGGGCGCAAAAAAAGTATTTTCAAAAAAATTCACGGTCGAGTCGATGACGAGGCAGATAGAACAGGTCTACACCGAGCTTTCGGCACAAAAGGGAGGCGCAAAATAAATGAGAGAAAGACAGTACAGACTCTTCGGAAAAGTGGGAGTGCTCGATATAATCATCGTGGTATTGGTCATATTGGGCCTTTACGCCGCTTTTTCATACGCGGTCAATATGGACGTTTCAGCGGCAAACGGCCAGAAGCCGATAGAATACGGCGTTTATCTTACGAAGAAGGACGCCGCATTCGAGGATAAAATAGAGATAGGCATGAACGTCTACGATTCCCTGAAGGGATCGAAGATAGGCACGATAGCGTCGTACGAGGTGGAACCGTACAGCACGATACAGCCTAATATAATAACGGGCGAAATGGTAAAAAGCGAGGTCTCGGGATATTATAATTATATAATAGTTATAAGCGCGTCGGCCGATATCTCGGAGGCGACTACTGCCGTAGGAAGTTACGAGGTTGCCGTGGGCAAGGAAATGTATCTTCGAACGAAGACGTTCGCTTCGGGCGGATACTGCGTTACTCTTGAAGTCGGAGGTGAGGGCTGATGGATAAGAAGGGAAAGCTTTTCGGCAAAGTAAGCGTCATTGACATAATACTTATCATAATCATCATAGCCGCAGTATGCGCCGTCGGTCTTAAAACCATGAACGCCGGTTCGAGCGCGCAGGTCAAGAGCGACACGCAGTTCTATGTTACCTTCAAGGTAGAGAACGTGCGCGATTATACGGTGAACGCGGTATCGGAAGGAGATATCTTCTATGAAAAGAACGCGGCGCGCTTAGGCTCCGTAACGGGCGTGGCAAGCGAGCCTTATATGGAAATAGTAACGCTTGAGGACGGCACGTCGATGCAGTCGCCGTCTGTTGAAAGATATACCGTATATATAACGATGCTCTGCGAAGGAAAAGAAGACTCGGAAGGGTTTTATATAGGCGGCACGAAGCAGGTGGCAAGCGGAATGGATATAAAACTCAAATCTGCAAAGCTCAACTGCAACGCGGAAGTGTACGAGGTCGAACGCAAATAATTTCCAAAATTTTGTTTAGAGAAAACACCAAAAAACGTAAAACGCGCGCCTTTAAAGATATACAGATTACCTATTGACTATTGTTTTGTTTTAGTTTATCCTATTTTTAAAGTGTTTAAGTGTTTTGTAATAAGTATAAGAATGGGTGGGTATTTATGCAGTCAGCTAAAGTAATTGTAGAAAATGAAGTAGGGTTACATGCCAGACCGGCGACATTTTTCATACAAAAGGCTAATGAGTATAAGTCCAGCATTTGGGTTGAAAAAGCGGGACGAAGAGTGAACGCAAAGAGCCTGCTTGGCGTACTTTCTTTAGGTATAAGCAAGGGTATGGAGATAGAGATCATTGCCGAAGGTCCTGACGAAGAGCTGGCGGCAAAGAGCTTGCAGGAGCTTGTTTCCAAGAATTTTTCCAGCATTTAAGCTTTAAAATGCCGCATACTTTTGCGTCATAGCTTTTTGTTAAAAAAACATATGTGTAATCTCGTAAGGACGCAAATTAAAACATGCGTCCTTTTCTTTTTATTAAAATATCGAAGGGAGGGATATTATGCGAAAGCAGCATGAGCATCTTTCGGCAAAAATAAAAAACCTGTCGCAAAAACCGGGCGTATATATAATGAAGGATAAGTCGGGGCAAATAATATATATCGGCAAGGCGAAGGTGCTTAAAAACCGTGTAAGCCAGTATTTTCACGACGCGCCCAAAGACAATATGAAAACGGAGCAGATGGTCTCGAATATTCACGATTTCGACTATATAGTGACCGACAGCGAGCTTGAGGCGCTCGTGCTCGAATGCAATCTTATAAAGCTTCACAAGCCGAAGTATAATATCCTTTTAAAGGACGATAAAAACTTTCCGTATCTTAAAATCACTATGAACGACGACTATCCGAAGATAAGCCTCGCACGGAAAAAGCTTTCCGACGGAGCGAAATACTACGGGCCGTATCTTTCGGCAAAGACGATAAACGATACGATATGGACGCTTAAGCGCACATTTATGATAGCGACATGTAAACTGTCGTTCCCGCGCGACATCGGCAAGGTGCGCCCGTGCCTGAATTATCATATTAAACGATGCATAGGTCCGTGCATGGGCGGAGTATCAAAAGAGCAGTATCATGAGATATTCGACGATATAATATCGTTCATAGAGGGCGATTACGAGAACGTGACGAAAGAGCTTGAGGCAAAGATGTACGAGGCGTCGGAGAATATGGAATACGAGCGCGCCCGAGTTTACCGCGATCGTATACGCTCTGTAGAGCGGCTGGGTCAAAAGCAGAAGATGGTGCTTTCATCGGGCCGCGAATGCGATGTTATAAGCTACTATGTCGAGGGAGATATACTCTGCTTTTCGGTGCTTATGGTGCGCTTCGGACGGCTTATTGACAAGAAGGTGATAAAGCAGCGCGTAAGCGCAGCTTTTGACGAGCAGGAGGCGCTTTCTCAATTTCTAAAGCAGTTCTACGATGAAAACTCCGTTATACCGAAGGATATATATTTAAGCGCGGAGGCGGAGGACGATGCGCTTTTGGAGGAGCATTTTTCAAAGCTGTCGGGTCGTAAGGTGCGTATTTCGGCCCCGAAGAGCGGTCAGCCGCTCAATCTTTTGAAGCTTTCGCTTTCAAATGCCCGCGAGGAGGTAAGAAACGATATTCTCGGCATGGAGCGTTCGCGCGGGCTTCTTTTGGAGCTTAAACGCGTGCTGGATCTTAACGATATACCGGTGCGCATAGAGTCATACGACATTTCAAACCTCGGATCCGATTCGATGGTGGGCGCTATGGTGGTGTTCAAGGACGGCGCGCCCTCAAAGGGCGACTATAAGCGCTTTAAAATACGCACGCTCGACGCGCCCGATGATTACAGCGCGACAAAAGAGGTAATATACAGACGCTTTGAATCGCTTGAAGCCGGCGAAAAGGGATTTTGCGAAAGGCCGGATCTCATACTTTTAGACGGCGGAGCAGGCCATGTAAATGCCGTGACACAGATGCTTTATGAGCTTGGCATAGACGTGCCCGTGTTCGGCATGGTAAAGAATAAAAGCCACCGCATAAGGGGCCTCGTTTCAAAAGACGGAGAGATTACTTTTAAAGGCGTGGGCGACGTTTACACGCTGCTCGGCAGGATATCCGAAGAGGTCCATCGCTTTGCGATAAGCTATCACAGGAGCGCACGCTCGAAAAAAACGATGAAAAGCGCGCTCGACGACATTAAAGGCGTGGGAGAGGTGAAGCGTGCGGCGCTTATTTCCCATTTCGGCAGCGTAAAAAAGATACGTGAGGCCGAAGTATCGGAAATCGCAAAGGTCAAGGGCATAAACGAGGCGCTTGCCCAGCGCATAAAGCGAGAACTTGAGGGCGGTGATACGAAGTGAGAGTAATATCGGGCAGCGCACGGGGAACGCCGCTTAAAACGATAGAGGGCGAAAATACTCGCCCGACTACCGATAAGGTAAAAGAGGCGATGTTCAACGTAATACAGTTTGATATAGCGGGAGCGCGCGTTTTAGATGCGTTCGCGGGCAGCGGCGCGCTTGGCATAGAGGCGCTTTCGCGCGGCGCAAGCTGGGCCGTTTTCATAGAAAAAAACCGTGCGGCTGCGGGAATGATAAAGAAAAATCTTATTGCGGCGAAGCTTGAGAAAAATGCGCAGATAGTAACGGGAGACTGTTATAAGTATATAAAAACATACAAAGGAGAGCCGTTTGACATAGTGTTTTTAGATCCGCCTTACGACAGAGAAGAAGTAAAAAATGTTTTTAATGAATTATGTACTTGTAATATGCTGTCTGATACTGCTATAATATTGTGTGAAACGAGACGCGAAGCTCTGCCGGATCGTGTAGGGATGTTTTCGCGCCTTAAAAAGTATGTTTACGGCAATATTAACGTCACGGTGTATACGGCAGATAAAGCTGAAAAGACCGTTAGCGATTTGGAGGAATCTTTACAATGAACATAGCGGTTTATCCAGGAAGCTTTGACCCGATAACGAACGGGCATCTTGATATAATAAGACGGGCGTCCAAGCTCTATGATAAGGTGGTCGTGGGCGTGCTTACGAACACATCGAAGCAGCCCATGTTTGGAAAATCACAGCGCGCCGATTTTATTAGGCGCTCGACGGCCGATCTGGGAAACGTAGAAGTTGCATTTTTCGAGGGGCTTTTGGTAGATTTTTTAAGAAAAGAGAACGCCAAGGTCATAGTTAAGGGCTTAAGGGCCACATCTGACTTTGAATATGAATTCCAGATGGCTCTCGTAAATAAGCAGCTTTGCCCCGAGGTCGAAACGGTGTTTCTTTCAAGCAGCGAGAAATTTACTTATTTGAGCTCCAGCGTTGTGCGCGAGATAGGACGTTTGGGCGGCGATATTTCCATGTTTATTCCGTCGGAGATACTTGACGATGTAAATAAGGCAATGCATAAAAAATAATAAAGATAAAAGAAAATCTTAAAAAGAGGTGTGATATATGGGCGTTGAAAAGCTTATAGACGAACTTGACAATCTTATACAGGAGAGTACGCCGCTTCCGCTGTCAAGCGGAAAATGCGTTATTGACAAGGAACGCGCAAGAGAACTTATTCAGGAGATCAAGCTCAATTTCCCCGTGGAGATGCATCAGGCGCAGTCTGTAGTTGAGGACAGGAACAATATTTTGGAGAGAGCAAACAAAGAGGCCGCAGATCTTATGAAGCGAGCCGAAACGCATGCAAAGAAGCTTATATCTCAGGAGGAGATAGTGCGTCAAGCGGCGCAGCGCGCAAACGAGATAGTAACGCTTACTCAGAACCGCTCAAACGAGATCAAGCGCAATACCGCGGAATATGCTAATACGGTCCTTGGCGCTATGGAAGAGACTCTTGCTAAAAATTTGGCAGAGATTCGCCAGAGCCGCAGCAGACTGAAAAACGTGGCGCAAAAGGGCAGACCGCAAGAAAGCGGCGAGGAAACGCAGCAGCAGGAAGGCTAAGCATGAGAAAAACACCGTTATCCGAGAAACGGCTGCTGCACTGAACTGCCTAAGCGCGGTTTGTTTAGGCGTTTTTCTTCTCTATAAAGACAAATGAACCGCACAGACCGCTTCGTTTTGGGGCATCTGTGCGTTTTTTATGATTAAAAGGCACAAAAGATGCGAATGCGCCCGCAAGGAGCATTTTTTATAGACGAAAGGCGCACATCGTGATATAATAAGATATAATTATGAGAATTGATCATACTCGATAAAAGCAGGAAATACGAAGCGCATTCGGGCGGCGTCTAAAAAGTTTAAAGCAGAGCCGACCGAAACGCCCCATTTTAAAACGGATAAGAGCACTGCTCGGGAAAACGAGGAGGGAGGAATCTTTGTGGATCAAAAACGGAGCAATATGATACCTCGAATTGTCGCAATATGCGGCGTTCTTATTTTGATTATCCTTATCTTTGGCACCTTATCGACGGGCAAAAACGCGCAGAGAAATACTAAAGACGCCGTGCGCTCTGTAAGTGTGCTTTATCTCGGCGAGCTTGCCGGAAGACGTGAGCAGGTCGTGGAAGACAGTCTTGCGGGAAACATAAACGTTATAAATATAGCGCTTGAAATAATGACGGACGAAGACTTAAACGACCTTGAGCATATGCGTACCTATCAACGCAGAATGAAGCACCTTTTTAATCTCGAACGCTTCGCTTTCGTTGACGAGGACGGCCTTATTTATACGGCGGACGAAGGGATCACGAACGAAATCGACCAATACTCGTTTGACTACTCCTCGATGTCAAAGGCTGATATTTCAATAAAGAATTTAGAGAGCGAGAACAGGAAGATCGTCATTGCCGTCCCCATGCGCGACAGAGAGAAATTCATTGACGGGAAGCATCTCGTTGTGTGCTTTATGGAAATGGATATGACCGTCATGCTTCAAGGCGTTTCAATGCAGTCACAAAGCAGCAGCACTACCTTCAGCAACATTTACACAAGCGGCGGGATACCTTTAAGCAATATGGTTTTGGGCAGTTTTGCCGCAGAGGACAACCTTTTTGCCGCGCTTCAAATGGCGCAGTTTGAAGAAGGATATTCCCTGGAAGGCGTTAAAGACGACTTCAGCAAAGGGAATAAAGGCATCACGTCATTCTGCTATAACGGCATTTATATGACGCTGAGCTACGTGCCGGTAACGGGTACCGACTGGTTTTTAACTTATATGGTACGCGAAAGCGTTATAAGCGAACAAATAAACGCCGTTTCCGACGAAATAATCAGAAGAAGCCTTATACAGACTGTTCTCACGACCGTGCTGATGGGTGTGATGTTTGCCTTTGTCCTCGTGCAGATGAGAAAGAACACGAAGCTCCGTTTGGAAAAGGAGACATCCGACATTGAGAACAGAGTAAAGAATGAGGAGCTCGAGCAGAGGATAGCTCTTCAGGAGCAAATACTTGCTCAAAGGACTCAGCAGGAGCAGCAGAAAAATATGATAGCGGCGCTGTCAGCCGATTACCGCAGCGTATATTTTATTGAGCTTGACAAAGACCGCGGTGTTTGCTATCAGGCGCGAAGCGATCTGCCGGGATTCAAGGTGGGCGACAGATTCAATTACTTAGAGGCCGTGACGGCGTATTGCAATAAGTATATTCTGCCTGCGTACCGTGAGGAATTCTTAAGCTTCATACGTCCCGAAGCCGTAAGAGAGGGGCTTAAAAAAAGCGCTCTTATATCGTACCGCTATATGATAAGCATAGACGGGAAAGAATCATACGAGGCGGTACGCTTTGCGCGAGTACGCCGCAGTGACGAAGCTGGCGATCATGGGAGCGACAGCGTCGGCGCGTGCTTCGCGGACGTTGACGCAGAGACGAGAAGCGAGCTTTCGCAGAAGGAGGCGCTTACGGAGGCGCTGACTGCCGCAGAGCAGGCAAACGTTGCAAAGACGGCTTTTCTCTCCAATATGAGCCATGAGATACGTACGCCGATGAACGCCATTATCGGCCTTAACAATATAGCGTTGAATGAGCCCTCCCTGCCTCCGAAGATACGGGAATATCTTTTGAAGATGGGCGCCTCGGCACAGCATCTCTTGAGCATTATAAACGATATTCTCGATATGTCGCGCATCGAATCGGGACGCATGTCTATAAAAAACGAGGAGTTTTCATTTGCCAAGTATCTGGAACAGGTAAATACAATAATCGGCGGACAATGTTCGGATAAGGGTCTTATATATGATTGCCGCATCTTGGGCAAAGTGGACGATACATATATAGGCGACGGCATGAAGTTAAAGCAGGTCATGATCAATATCCTGGGCAATGCCGTGAAGTTCACTCCTAAGGGCGGCAAAGTGACATTCATTATCGAAGAGATAAGACAGTACGACAATAAAGCGACGCTGAGGCTTACATTCAGCGATACGGGAATAGGAATGAGCAAGGAATATCTGCCGCACGTATTTGACACATTCAGTCAGGAGAATGTATCATCAACGAACAAATACGGCAGTACGGGATTGGGAATGCCTATCACAAAAAGTATTATAGACCTGATGAACGGACAGATCGAAGTGGAAAGCGAAAAGGGAGTGGGAACGACCTTCACCGTGACAGTAACTCTGGGCAAAACGGAAAGCAAGCGGGACGATTCTAATAGCGATATCAATTTAAAAACGCTTAATGTTCTTGTGATCGACGACGATCCTGTCGCTCTTGAGCATGCGCAGATCGTATTGGGACAAGTAGGCATAGGCTGTGACGTCGCAGCCTCCGGAGAAAAGGGCATAGAGCTTGTTAAGCTTCGTCATGGCCGCATGGCTGATTATGACCTTCTTCTTATCGACTGGAAGATGCCGAATATGGACGGCGTAGAGACGGCAAGGCAGATGCGCGCCGTTGTCGGAAACGAAACGCCGATTATTATCCTTACCGCGTATAATTGGGACGATGTGGCGAATGAGGCGATAAGGGCCGGCGTTGACTCCTTTGTATCAAAGCCTCTCTTTGCCGAAAGCGTTATGGACGAGTTCATAGAAGCGTTCAAGCAAAAGAGCCGGACAAAGGTCCAAAAGCGCGCAGATCTAAAGGGACGCCGCGTACTTCTTGCAGAGGACATGCCCGTAAACGCGGAGATAATAATTATGGTGCTGAGTATGCGCGAGATCGAAGCGGATCTGGCCGAAAACGGCCGTATTGCCGTAGAAAAGTTTTCGGAACATCCCGCCGGATATTACGACGCAATACTGATGGACATGAGAATGCCGGAGATGGACGGTCTGGAAGCCACAAGAACCATTCGCTCAATGGAGCGCAAAGATGCAAAAGAGATCCCGATAATCGCGCTTACGGCGAACGCCTTCGACGAGGATGTACAGCGCTCCATGCAGGCGGGACTTAACGCGCATCTTTCAAAGCCCGTTGAGCCGGAGGAATTGTTTGACACTCTCGAGATACTTATAAAGGATTAAAGACAGAATGATTTATACGAAAAGGACGCGAAAGCATTACGGCTTTCGCGTCTGTTCTTTTATATATCGAGTACGCTTTTGTGAAGACGCTTTGGGTGCTTAGAATAATTTGGCAGCGCATCTTTTGAA
Source organism: Clostridia bacterium (assembly GCA_017405765.1). Lineage (NCBI taxonomy): Bacteria > Bacillati > Bacillota > Clostridia > Clostridia bacterium. The sequence continues at coordinate 31,270 of JAFQZS010000036.1, read as the reverse complement.
TTTTAGTATTGATTTATTTGCGCTTGCATTATATAATAGAGTATAAAGTGGCACAAAGTGCAATAAAGTGGTGAATAGAACGCAAGAAAAGGGGTGAGCATGATATGCTTATAGGCGAATTTGAACATAATATAGATCAAAAAGGGCGTATCATAATACCCGCTCGTTTTCGCGAAGATCTTGGAGAACAGTTTGTGATAACAAAGGGGCCTGACGAATGCCTCTTTATATATTCCCTGCATGAATGGGCGCGCCTGGAACGCCAGATAAAGGAGCTTCCGATGAGCAAATCGCGAAGCTTGCAGCTTTACTTCTTTTCAAGCGGAAGCCTTTCTGAAGCTGACAAACAGGGCAGGGCGCTGGTGCCTCAGAATCTGAGACGTTTTGCAAAGCTTTCGAAGACCGTTATGGTGATAGGCGCGTCAAATCACGTTGAAATATGGGATATGGAAGCATGGCAGAAGAAATGCGCAACGCTTACGCCCGACATGATAATGACTGCAATGGAAGAGATGGGCTTTTAAGAGGTCGTAGACGCTTATGGAATTTTCTCATATACCTGTAATGCTTAATGAATGTATTGAGGCGCTCAATATACGTCCCGACGGCATATATGTTGACTGCACGGCGGGCGGAGGGGGACACTCTGAGGAAATTGCAAAGCGGCTCGATACGGGCAGGCTCATTGCGATAGACAGAGATATGGACGCGATACGCCATGCGGGCGAACGCCTGAAAAAATACGGCGACAGGGTGACGCTAGTACACGGCAATTTTAAAGACTTAAAAGAGATACTTAAAAATAACGGCGTAGACGGAGCCGACGGCATTCTTATTGATCTCGGAGTATCTTCGTATCAGCTTGACGAGCCGGAGCGCGGCTTTTCTTATCAGAACGATGCGCGGCTCGATATGAGAATGGACCGGACGGCGGAGCTTGACGCCTGGAAAGTTGTAAATACGTATGACGAAAAAGAGCTTGCGCGTATATTTTTCACATACGGTGAGGAACGATATTCAAAGCGCATAGCTGAAATGATAGTAAAACGCCGCGAAGAAAAACCTATCGACACAACGCACGAGCTTGTTTACATAATCAAAAGCGCGATGCCGGGGAGGGCGCTCTCTGAAAAGGGGCACCCTGCAAAGCGCGTTTTTCAGGCGATACGCATCGAGGTGAACGGCGAACTTGACGGACTAAAAAAAACGCTTGAGGACATATACGATTGCCTTAATTTGGGCGGGACAGCCGCGATAATCACCTTCCATTCGCTTGAGGACAGGATGGTGAAGCAGTATTTCAAAAAGATGTCCGAAGGCTGCACCTGTCCTAAAAGCTTTCCCGTATGCGTATGCGGAAACAAGCCTAAGCTGGAGCTTATGCGCGGCAGGTCGGCTACTCCGTCGAAAGAGGAGACTTTTAAGAACAATCGCTCAAAGAGCGCAAGACTTCGCGCGGCGCGGCGCATTTTATAGGAATATGAGGAGATAGAGATGGCACTTCAATATTCAAGGCCGCAGGTGAGAGAGGAATTTGAGTTTTACGAGCAGATAACTCCCGCACCGGTCAAAAAGAAGAAGACTGCCGCACGCTCCAAAGGAAGGGCGGCGGCAAGAGTTGTCGTTTATGCTCTGATAGCTGTGATATGCATTTTTTTGCTTCTTTCCGTATTGGCAAATTACGCAAAGCTTACAGAGCTTTCGATGGAAGAATCGGAGCTTACGCGAGAGCTTGCCCGCCTTAAGGAAGAGGAAGCCCGCATAACGGTAGACATAGATAAGAAGACGACGCTTAAAGATATAGAATATATAGCGATGAACACCTTCGGAATGGTAAAGGTGCAGGATTATCAGCGCGAATACATAGATATGAAAAGAAGCGACAAAGCCGAGATAGTAAATTCTTCGCCCGTAAGCGATATTACTTCCAAGACGCAGACGCTGTTCGGGGGACTTAAGGAGTATCTGACCCCCGCAGAAAAGACGCAGACGGACGAAGCCCAGACCGAGACGGAGCAAGCTACGGAAGCTTACGCTGCAGAAGATTACGCCGCAGAGGAGATCCCCCAGGATATGCAGGAATATACAGAGGCTTCGGAAGAATATATAAATACCGGAGAGTAATATATATTATACCAAAAGCGCGCGCTTTGGCGCAGAACTTATTATACGGAGGAAAAAAGCGTGAAAAAAAAGAAACGCGCTTCCATGAAAAAAAGAATAGTATTTCTTATGATTTTTTTGCTTCTTTTAGGTTTTATACCTATAACGGGCCAGGTCGTAAACGTAGGCATACGCCAGCATGAAACGCTTCAGTCGGACGCCGCGGAGCAGCAGACGAGAAATACGGTAATAAGCCCTCAGCGCGGCACCATATACGACACGAACATGAAGCCGCTTGCGGAGAGCGCAACGGTGGAAACATGTTACCTTTCCCCGCTTACGATACCGGAGGACCAAAAGCGAGTCGTAGCGCAGAGGCTCTCTGAGATACTGGGCGTGGATTATAACAAAACATACGAGCAGACGCTTAAAACAAATCAATATGAGGTAGTTAAAAAGAAGCTTGAAAAAGAAGACGCCGACGCGGTGCGCGCATTCGTGAACGAATACAACATAGAGGGCGTGCATCTTGCGGAGGATACGAAGCGCTATTATCCCTACGGCGACTTTTTGGCGCAGGTGCTGGGATTTACGGGAACGGACAATCAGGGACTTTACGGGCTTGAGCTTGAGTACGACGACGTGCTCACGGGCACAAAGGGACGCGTGGTCACGGCAAAGGACGCCGCCGGCAACGCTCTCCCCTTCCAGTATGAGGAATATGAAACGGCGCAGAGCGGCACGTCCATCGTTCTTACGATAGACGAGGTGATACAGCACGTTGCGGAGAAATATCTTGAAGCGGCCGTGATAGAGAACGCCGTGGCCGACAGAGGCGTTGCGATAGTTATAGAGGTGGAAACAGGCGCCGTGCTTGCAATGGCCGTAGAACCGGACTTCGATCCGAACAGCCCCTATATGCTCGACGCATCGACTCAGCTGAGGATCGACTCCATTTCAGACGAAGCGGCAAGAAACGAAGCGAGAAACGAGGCGCTTCAGTATATATGGAGCAATAAAGCCGTAACGGATACATATTATCCCGGCTCGGTATTCAAAATATTTACTGCGGCCATGGGCCTTGAAGAGGGCGTAGTAAAGACTACCGATCAGTTTTACTGCAGCGGCGTTATGCAGGTCGAGGAATGGGCGATACACTGCCACGTAAGACGCGGCCACGGACAGGAGACGTTCGTAAAGGGCGTTTTGAACTCATGCAACCCCGTATTTATGACTGTGGCGCAGAGACTGGGCTCGGATACGTTCTATAAATATATGGACGCGTTCGGATTTCTTGAAAAGACGGGCATAGACCTTCCCGGCGAGGCTGTGGGAATATTCCATACAAAGCAGAACTTCAATATAGTTGAGCTTTCAACGGCGGGCTTCGGTCAGAACTTTTCCGTCACGCCGATACAGATGGCTTCGGGCATTGCGGCCGTTGCAAACGGCGGCAAGCTTATGCAGCCGTATATCGTAAGACAGTATGTTGACAACGAGCAGAATGTTATAAAAACGATAGCGCCTACCGAAAAGCGCCAGATAATCTCAAAATCGACGAGCGATACTTTAAGCGAGATACTTGAACTTGTCGTAACGCAGGGCACCGGCAGCAACGCATATGCAAAGGGCTACCGCGTTGCGGGCAAAACGGGTACGACGGAGAAGATCGACAAGCAGAATAAAACGGGTCTTGAAAACTTAAGGATCGCATCGTTCGGCGCTTACGCTCCGGCGAACGATCCCAAAATTGCCGTGCTCGTTCTTTTAGACGAGCCGAACGGCAGCAAGACGTACGGCGGACAGATAGCTGCCCCCGTCGTGAGCAAGATAATCGAGGAGTCGCTTCCGTATCTCGGCGTTGAGCCGCAGTATACAGAGTCGGAGCTTCAGACGCTCGACATAACGGTGCCGAATCTTATAGACGGTTTCGCATCGGCCGCAGACGCCAGAGCATATCTTTCCGATAACGGCATAAAGTGCCGCGTTATCGGAAACGGCGATACGGTAACAAATCAAATGCCGCGTCCCAATACGAGAATGCCGCAGGAGGGCACGATAGTTATTTACACGAACGGAGACGCCGCGATGAGCGAAACGGAGATACCGAACGTGCTGGGATATTCACCTCAGAACGTAAACGCGATGATAACGAACAGAACGCTTAATTTCTCCGCAACCGGAGTATATAATAAATCGGGCGTTGTTGCAGTAAGCCAGTCGCCCGCTGCAGGTACGGTCGTTCCCCTGGGAACGATAGTTACCGTTGAATTCAGAGAACCGAACTCCACCGTTGAGTAATACTCATTAAAGGCGCATGCGATATAAGGGGGGACAGAAAAATGAAGCTAGAAAAGCTGCTTTGCGGACTTTCCTATGAAAAAGCATTCAATTTTGATAAGGATATCGAAATAAACAAGGTCTGCTTCGACTCGCGCAAGGTCGAGGCGGGCGACCTGTTCGTTTGCATAGAGGGCTTTAAGTCGGACGGTCATAATTATATCGCTCAGGCGAGGGAAGCAGGAGCATCGTTTTTCGTCTGCGCACATGCTTTGGATGATGAGACGCTGCCGTATATCATATGCGACAATACCCGCCATGCGCTTTCAGTCATTGCCTCAAATTTCTACGGCAATCCTTCCGATAAATTCAAGGTAATAGGCGTTACGGGCACAAACGGCAAAACTTCGACCACATATATGCTTAAAGCCATACTTGAAAAAGCGGGCTTTAAAGTGGGACTTATTGGGACAAATCAGAATATGATAGGCGATAAAGTCATACCCACGAATCACACCACGCCCGAGTCATTGGATCTTCAAAAGCTTTTTTACGATATGGCGTGCGAGCATGTGGATTATGTTGTAATGGAGGTATCGTCTCATTCGCTTGCGCTTAGCCGCGTAGACTGCGTAAAATTTGCTGTCGGCATATTTACGAACCTTACGCAGGATCATCTTGATTTTCATAAGGATATGGATGATTATTTCAACGCAAAGGCAAAGCTGTTCTCTCAGTGTGAGACCGCCGTTATAAACCGCGACGACGACAGATATTATGAGCTTCGGTCGCTTATAAAGACTCCCGTGCTCTCCTACTCCATAGAGCATAACGACGCCGATACGGTCGCAAAGAACCTTCGTCAGAAAAGCACGGGCGTCGATTACGAGCTGCTTATCGGCAATACGATAGGCCGCGTTTCGCTTAAAATACCGGGGCGTTTTTCAGTTTACAATTCGCTGGCTGCCGTAACTGCCGCCGTGAGCCTGGGTATAGACGCCCCGCTCGTGCGCGATGCAATGACTAATTTCACAGGCGTAGTGGGACGCGCAGAGCTTGTGCGCATAGACGCCGATTTTTCGGTCGTAATAGATTACGCGCATACTCCCGACGGGCTTGAAAATATAATAAGCACGATAAACGAGTATAAAAAGGGACGGCTTATAACGCTGTTCGGATGCGGCGGAGACCGAGATCCCGACAAGCGTCCCAAGATGGGAAAAATAGCGACAAAAATGTCGGATTATTGCGTAATAACGTCGGATAATCCGCGCACTGAAGATCCCGCCAAGATAATCAAGGATATAGTGAAGGGCATAAAAAGACCGGCATGCCCGTATAAGGTCATAGAAAACCGCAGAGAAGCCATAAGATATGCGCTTTCGATAGCCGAAAAGGACGACGTAGTACTGCTTGCCGGAAAGGGCCACGAGCCGTATCAGATACTTTCGACAGGCACGATACATTTTGACGAGCGTGAAGTGGTTTCGGAAGAATATGCGAAATTAAAAGCTCTGGAGTGATACCGAAATGAGAACAACAGACGCAAGAACACTTGCTAAGGCGTGCCAGGGAAGGGTCTTGGGCGATAACGGCGCTTTATGCGACAATGTCGCAATAGACTCAAGAAAGGCGCGCCCCGGCGCGCTTTTTGTCGCGCTTAAGGGCGAAAAGGCCGACGGCCATGATTTTATAGATAAGGCGTTTTCGGCGGGAGCCGGCATAGTGCTTTCCGAGCGAGAGATCGAGCCTCCCGACGGATGCGCGCTTATTTTGGTAAAAGATACGCGCCTTGCGCTGGGCGATATCGCGCGGTGGTACCGATCCACGCTTGATATAAAGGTCGTGGGCATAACGGGAAGCGTTGGCAAGACTTCTACAAAGGAATTTGTATACGCCGTGCTGTCACAGAAGTATAAATGCTATAAAACTCAGCTTAATTACAATAACGACTTAGGCCTTCCGCTTACGGTGCTGTCTATTGAGCCGGACTGTGAATGCGCCGTGCTTGAAATGGGCATGAACCATTTCGGAGAGATAGATTATCTTACAAGGATAGCTTGTCCGGACGTTGCCGTTATAACAAATATTGGCGTTGCGCATATAGAGCATCTCGGCTCGCGCGAAAATATTTTAAAGGCTAAGCTTGAGATACTCGGCGGGCTCAAAGACAGCGGGACGGTAGCGATCAACGGAGACGAACCGCTTTTGTGGAATGCGCGAAGCGGTATGCTTTCGGGACGAAAGGTATATACCTACGGCCTTGAAAACGAAAGCGTCGATCTTTTCGGCAAAAACGTAAAGAGCGAAAATGACGGCATGTCTTTTGATTCGCGCGGACTTATGGAGATCGACGCGAGGATACCTGCTTTGGGGCTTCACAACGTGCAAAACGCACTGTGCGCCATATGCGTGGGATCCGTTATGGGGCTTTCGCCCGAAGAGATAAAGCGGGGACTGTTGTCGTATGAGCAGATAGAAAAGCGGCTTAATTTTATAAAAAGCGGCGAGATCACATTGATAGACGACACGTACAATGCAAACCCCGATTCGATGCGCGCGGCAATAAAGGTGCTTATGTCGTCTGCGGGACAAAGAAAGATCGTCGTTTTGGGAGATATGCTGGAGCTGGGAAGCTACGCGCCAAAGGCGCATGAGAACTTGGGAGACGAATTGAACGAGGCCGGCGTAAATGCCGTTTTTCTTAAAGGGGAAAATACGAGGTTTACATTGGCGCGTGTTTCGGGTAAGATCAAAGACGCGTTTTTCTTCGACAGCGACGAAGCGCTCACCGAGTCGCTTAGAAGTTACGCGAAAGCCGGAGACGTTATTCTTGTAAAGGGTTCTCACGGCATGAGAATGGAGAATATACTTAAACTTTGGAAGGCTGGGGAAAAGGATTGTTAGGCGGAGATTTGCTCTATTATTTTTTGGCGCTGATCATAGCTTTTGGCATAACGGTAGCCATTGCGCCAAAGACGATACAGTTTTTAAAAAAGCTTAAATTCGGTCAAAGTATACTTGAGATAGGCCCTAACTGGCATAAGTCAAAGCAGGGCACGCCTACGATGGGCGGTATAATGTTCATAATTGCCGTTATAGTCGTTTCACTTATATTCTGCCGCGACTTAAAAGTGATAATTTCTATACTTATGGCGCTTTGCTTCGGCGCGGTCGGGTTTATTGACGATTACATCAAAGTAGTAAGAAAACATAATCAGGGACTCAACGTAAAGCAGAAGTTCGTGCTTCAGTTCATCGTGTCGGCTGTGTATCTTTGGTCTATGTCTATGACGGGCAACACAAGCAGCGTCGTTTTCATCCCGTTCGTTCGCCACGGGTTCGATATTGGATTTGTTTACTACGTACTGTCCTTTATTTTTATAGTAGGCGTAGTAAACAGCGTAAATCTTACCGACGGCATAGACGGTCTTGCGGCCGGCGTTTCAACTCCGGTATTTCTTTTCTTCGCGGTCGCGGCGATAATGTGCGCCTCAAGAGACGCCGCCATATACGCCTGCGCGCTTGTGGGAGGATGCTTGGGCTTTTTAGTATTCAACTTCCATCCGGCAAAGGTGTTCATGGGAGACACGGGCTCGCTGTTTTTGGGCGGCGCCGTATGCTCGCTTGCATATGCGCTAGATATGCCGCTTATAATTATCATAGCCGGACTTATTTATCTAATAGAGGCGCTTTCCGTAATGCTTCAGGTGGCGTATTTTAAGAAAACGAAGAAGCGTCTTTTCAAAATGAGCCCCATACACCATCATTTCGAGATGAGCGGCTGGAAAGAGACTAAGATAGTTTTCGTATTTACGGGGATAACTGTTATCCTGTGTATCATTGCATATTTCGGTATTTCTGTTTGGTATGCCGTATAAACACTTTTTTGGAGGCATAAATTGGCTAGAAAGAGACAGCAAAGCTCAAAAGGAGCCGACATAAAAAAGCAGAGCGCGCCCGCCCCAAAGCCGCGCTCCTCTATTGACGTGCCCTTTTTGGTGCTTGTAATAATACTGCTCATATTCGGCCTTATCATGATGTTTTCCGCAAGCTACGTTACGGCAATAGCTAAAACGGGCGATATGTATTTCTACTTTAAAAAGCAGCTTTTATGCGCGGCGCTGGGAATGGCGGTCATGTTTGCGATAATGCATATAAGAATGTCGCTTATAAAGAAGCTTGTGCCTCTTATCATGGTTTTGAACATGGGCCTTCTCGCGGCAACGCTTCTCATTGGACGAGTGGGCGGCGGCGCTCAGCGCTGGCTTATGATCGGCGGTCTCAGATTCCAGCCGTCGGAGATAACGAAGCTTGCGATAGTGCTGTTTTTTGCGTATTACATATCGCGTCATTATAAGGCAATAACAAATCCACTTTCACCCAGGAGATCGCGCTGGGCGCGCTTTATCATACCGCGCAACGAAATACTTGCCCTGCTCTTTATACTTGCGATGAATGCGGGCCTTATCATTCTTGAGCCGCACTATTCCGGTACGATAATCGTCGTTGTCGTAGGATTGGTAATGCTTTTCGCAGCCGGAGTGCCTTTTCATTGGTTCGTAAAGCTGGCGGTCGTCATAGCGGCGGCCGTAGGCGTAGTTTGGCAGGTGGGACACGATTACATACAAAGGCGATGGAATGCATATCTCGACCCCTTTGCCGACATGCAGGGCGACTCATGGCAGATAGTTCAGTCGCTGTACGCGATAGGCTCAGGCGGGCTTTTCGGAGTGGGACTGGGAAACAGTGTGCAGAAGCATCTGTATCTTCCCGAGCCGCAGAACGACTTTATTTTTGCAATAGTCTGCGAGGAGCTCGGCGTTGTGGGCGCAATTTTAGTTATAGTTCTTTTTGCGCTGCTTATCTGGCGCGGATTTTATATAGCGCTAAAGGTAAACGACATATTCCACCGACTGACAGTCATAGGCATAGTTTCCGTTGTATCGCTGCAGTTCGTTTTGAATATTGCCGTTGTAACGCACCTTATCCCCGTAACGGGCATATCGCTGCCGTTCTTTTCATACGGCGGCACGGCGCTTATCATCCTGCTTGCCGAAATGGGGCTTGTGCTCAATGTTTCAAGATATTGCGTGAAATAGCTAAAGCGTAAAACAAAAGGCGGCGCGCGCCGCCTGCTTTTTTGGGGGGAGACTTTTCGATGAAGGTACTTATGGCGGGCGGAGGCACCGCAGGTCATATAAATCCGGCTATAGCCATAGCTAAGCATATACGCTCAAAGCATCCCGAAGCCGACGTGCGCTTCGTCGGCACACATCGCGGCATGGAGGAGGATCTTGTAGAAAAAGCAGGGTTCCCGATATATTTTATAGATGTAAGAGGCTTCAAAAGAAAGCTTACGCTATATAATCTGGGCTCTGTAAAAGCAGTATTCACTTCGCAAAAAGAGGCGGCCGACCTTATAGACGGCTTTAAGCCCGACGTCGTCATAGGCACGGGAGGATACGTAAGCTGGCCTGTTCTTCATACGGCTGCAAAGCGCGGCATACCTACGGCGATACATGAACAGAATGCTTTTCCGGGGCTTACGACGCGCCTTTTATCTAAGGAAGTCGACGTTGTTATGATAAGCTTCGACGCCGTGCGCCCGAAGCTTCAGAAATGCAGACGTATAGAGCTTACGGGCAATCCGATCCGTGAGGAGATAATATTCGGCTCGAAGGAGCGCGCAAAAGAGAACCTGGGCATGACCGACAAGCCTATACTTTTGTCGTTCGCGGGCAGTCTGGGCGCGCGGGTAATGAATGAAAACTTCATTTCATTCATTACAAAGACATGCGCCGACAGAAAGTTCTACCATATCCATGCGACGGGCACGCGAGGGTATCTCTGGGTGCCGGATAAGCTTAAGGAGGCCGGATTTGAGGCTGCCGACTACCCCGACGTCCACGTTGAGGAATATATTTACAATATGCCCGAGCTTTTGGCGGCGGCCGACGTGGTCGTATGCCGAGCGGGCGCGATCACGCTGTCCGAGCTTGCGGCCCAGGGCAAGTGCGCGATACTTGTGCCGTCCCCGAATGTGACGAACGACCACCAGAATTATAACGCCCGCGCATTTTCAGATATAGGAGCGGCTAAGATAATCAACGAGGCCGACCTTTCGGGCGAGCTTTTAAAAAAAGAGATATACGCCCTTTTAGACGATCCCGAAAAGAGACGCGAAATGGGCGAAAAGGCGCGCTCCCTGGCTGTGCTTGATTCAAACGAGCGCATATACGAAACAGTTAAGTCGATACTCAGATAATAAAAGATAATAATATCCGACGCAGTACGCCGGATGCTTTTATAAAAAAGCATCCAACTTCGCGGTTTCACAAAGCAGATAAAAAACGCATAGAATGTATTACCTGTTTTAAAAAGACGGTCTTTCGGCTTTGTGAGAGGAGTTTTTATTATGGCGGACACATCGTTTATTATAGAGGGCGGTAAAAGGCTTGCGGGAGAGATAACGCTTCAGGGCGCAAAAAACAGTGCGCTTCCCATACTTGCTGCGGCAGTGCTGGCCGAAGGAAAATGCGTTATACATAACTGTCCGGATCTTTCCGACCTAAGGGCCGCAGAGGCGATACTTGAACATCTCGGATGCAAAACGGTGAGAACGGGACATACGGTGGATATAGACGCCTCGCACATTAAACGTTCCGATATCCCGGCCGAGCTCATGCGTGAAATGCGCTCATCCGTAATATTCTTAGGCGCGCTTTTGGGGCGCACGGGCAATGCCGACATAACATATCCCGGCGGCTGTGAGCTTGGTCCCAGGCCGATAGACCTTCATATAAGCGCGCTCGGGCAGATGGGCGCCGAAATATCCGAGGAATACGGTCATATCATATGTAAGAGCGGGCGCGCTCGTGAGACTACGGTAAATCTTTCGTTTCCGTCAGTCGGCGCTACCGAAAATATAATGCTCTTTGCAGCGCGTGCGAAAGGTAAAGTGACGATAGTAAATGCAGCGAGAGAGCCGGAAATAGAGGACTTGGGAAGCTTTTTAAATAAGATGGGCGCGAAAGTGTCGGGCGCGGGAGACAGCGTTATAACAATAGAGGGCGCAGACCGCCTTTTCGGGTGCGAGCATACAGTGATACCCGACAGGATAGCTGCGGCGACATTTATGTGCGCGGCGGCGGCCACGGGCGGCGAGATAACGATAAACAAAGCGTTTCCCGAACATTTAAGAAGCGTATCGGAGGTGCTGAGGCGCTCGGGATGCGATGTATCGGAGGGAGAAAATTCAATAAGACTTGCCGCGCCGGATATGATACGGCCCGTCAAGCTTATACGCACCATGCCGTATCCCGGATTTCCCACAGACGCTCAGGCCATTGTTATGGCATATCTTACGCGCGCACGCGGCGTGAGCGTATTTGTAGAGAATATATTTGAAAGCCGCTATCGTCATACAGACGAGCTTATAAGCATGGGCGCCGATATTACGGTAAACGGCAAGGTGTGCGTGGTTTCGGGAGTAGATGCGCTTACGGGCGCGCATATGAGTGCGTGCGACCTTCGCGGAGGCGCGGCGCTTGTAATAGCCGCTCTTTCTGCGCGCGGCATGAGCGTTATTGACAATACGAAGCACATAGAACGCGGATACGAGCGCTTTGAAGATATACTCGGCGGACTGGGCGCGAGTATAATTCGGAAAAAAATATAAAAAAGTTATGTATAGTATATTTATGAGATAAAAAAAGTATGATACAATAATTTTGATTATGGATACGCATATTGTCGTAACGTAAAAAACGCTTGGTTTTAAACTCGGCGGAGGTAAAAATGGCTACTATCAACAGTCCCCAAAAGAGACGTATAGATAAAAGAAGGAAAAAGCAGAGAGATAGGCAAAGAGATAAGATATTAAAGAAGCGTAATAAGAGGCTGAAAAAACAACAGAAGCAGGCATATAAGAGAAAGCACAGAAAGCAGATAGCAAGGCGCAGAAGATTTGTTATAATTCTGGCTGTGATTTTTGTCGCCATTATTTTCGTGCTTTCCAATACCGTGCTTTTCCTGCTTGACGATATTGAAGTAGTCGGAAATGAGATATATGCCGCAGACGACATAACAGCTCTTATGGAAGTGGCGCCGGGAGACAATCTGTTCAGGATAGACACAGACGCGGAGGCGGCGCGCGTCGCCGCTAGTCTGCCGTATATCGACGAGATAAAGGTGTCGCGGAGATTCCCCAACAAGCTGAGAGTCACCGTTCTTGAGGAAAAGATAGCGTATAAGATAGGCATTGAGGGCGCGTCGGGCATTCTTTTAAACAATGAGGGAAAGGTGCTTGAACGAGTAGATTATCTTCCCGCATACGACGTAACGGAAGTAGTCGGAGCAAATGTCGAACGATATGAGCTTGGTCAGCCTCTCGACGAAGAAGCCGACGAGGGCAAGATAGGCATTGTAAACAATATAGTGACGTATATTGCGGAAAATGAAATTCCGAATATAAAGTTCATAGATATTAAAGATAAGTTTGACATAAGGCTCAATTATAATATGAAGATAAGAATATATCTCGGAGAGCCGAGCGAGCTTGAGGACAAGATAATCATGCTTGGGGGAGTGCTCGAGCGTATACACGATACCGACAGCGGCACTATAGATATACGCAGCACGACGACAGCCTTTTTTAATCCCATGAACTAAAAATGAGGCAAAGACTTTTTCGCATATTTATGAGAAACGTAGATTTTGCCAGAAAATAGTCAAAAAGCTACCTTATTTTTAAATAATACGGTAAAATATTATGGAAATCCGCAGATACTTATTGAAAAATTATAAAAATAAAGATACAATGAAATGTGTAATAATTCGCAAAACGTAAATTCATACGTTTTGTAACGAAAAAACAGGTATAAAAGTGTCATTTGTCCTTACGGATGAATGCGAAGATAAATATTGGAAGGGGGTCCATTTTAAATGCCCTTTGAGCTGCAGAATGAAATGGATAATATTGTTAACATCAAGGTCATAGGCGTAGGCGGCGGCGGAGGCAACGCCATTGACAGAATGATTAAAGCTAATGTTCAGGGAGTCGATCTTATTGCCGTAAATACGGACAAGCAGGTGCTTTTAAAGACGTCTAAGGCGCCCAAAAAGCTGATGATAGGCGAAAAACTTACAAAAGGACTCGGCGCGGGCGGCGTTGCCGAAAGAGGGCAGAAGGCCGCTGAGGAAAGCAAGGACGAAATACGCGCGCTTCTTTCGGGCGCTGACATGGTGTTCATCACCGCAGGTATGGGCGGAGGCACCGGCACGGGCGCGGCTCCTGTCATCGCTTCCATAGCTCAGCAGATGGGCATACTTACGATAGGCATAGTAACGAAGCCTTTTAATTTTGAAGGCAGAAAGAGGATAACGCAGGCTCAGGAGGGCATAGAGCGCTTAAAGGAAAACGTAGACGCGCTTATAGTTATCCCCAATGAAAGATTAAAGCTTGTTACAGAGCACAAGATAACGATGGCAAACGCTTTTGTTATTGCCGACGATGTGCTTCGTCAGGCGCTTCAGAGCATATCCGACCTTATACAGACAGAGGCGATAATAAACCTTGACTTTGCCGATGTTACTACCGTACTTAAAGACGCGGGCTACGCTCATATGGGCATGGGACGCGCAACGGGCAAGGACAAGGCGGAGGAAGCCGCAAAGAACGCAATAGCAAGCCCGTTACTCGAGACGAGCATCAACGGCGCAAAGAGCGTTATCATAAACTTTACAAGCTCGCCCGACATTGAGCTTGCCGAGATCGAGCTTGCATCTTCAATGGTACAGAAGGCCGCGCATCCCGACGCCAATATTATTTTCGGCGTTGCATTCGACGAGTCTCTTGAAGACGAGATGTGCGTAACGGTAATAGCAACGGGATTTGATGAGAACGCGGCAAGCGATCAGCTTGCAAACGATCCCGCCGCACAGAACATCCTTGCTGGACTTAACACGGCGTCAAAGCCGAAGGACGGCGGCGTTGACGACAATTATTTCGGCGATATAGAAAAATTATTCAGATAAAGGAGGCGTAAGTAATGCCTTTTGAACTGCAGAATGAAGTTGAGAACGTAGTAAAAATAAAGGTCATAGGCGTCGGAGGCGGCGGCAACAATGCTTTGAACAGAATGATAAAGGCGAATGTGCGCGGCATTGAGTATGTTGCCGTAAATACCGACAAGCAGGCACTCAAGCGCTCCCAGGCTACATATAAAATATCGATCGGCGAAAAGCTCACAGGCGGCAAGGGCGCAGGCGGCATTCCCGAAAGAGGAATGAAGGCGGCGGAGGAGAGCCGCGAGGAGATAGAAGCCGTTTTGCAGAATGTGGACATGGTGTTCATCACCGCCGGCATGGGCGGCGGAACGGGCACGGGAGCAGCTCCCGTCGTAGCTTCGCTTGCAAAGCAAAGAGGCATTCTCACGGTAGGCATAGTAACAAAGCCCTTTGAGTTTGAGGGCAGACGCAAGATGGAGCAGGCGGAAAAGGGCATAGAGCTTTTAAAGGAGAACGTAGACGCGCTTATACTTATCCCGAATGAAAGACTGAAGCTCGTTACGGATCAGAAAATATCCCTTATGAACGCTTTCCAGATAGCCGACGACGTGCTTCTTCAGGCGCTTCAGAGCATATCCGATCTTATCCAGACGGAGGCTATGATTAACCTTGACTTTGCCGACGTGACTTCCGTAATGAAGGACGCAGGTTATGCTCACATGGGCATGGGACGCGCAAAAGGCAAGGAAAAGGCGGAGGAAGCAGCTCAGAACGCAATAGCAAGTCCGTTACTCGAGACGAGCATAAACGGCGCAAAGCGCGTTCTTATAAACTTCACCAGCTCGCCCGATGTAGAGCTTTCGGAGATAGAGCTTGCGGCCACTATGATACAGAAGGCTGCTCATCCCGACGCAAACATTATCTTCGGCGTTGCGCTTGACGATACGCTTGAGGACGAGATCTGCGTAACCGTTATCGCAACGGGCTTTGAGGATATGGAGAGCATACCTCAGTCGGATCAGGGCAGCGCGTTTAAGGATGTGCCGAAGCCTCAGAATAGTAATGATAAGGGAATTGACGACGACTGGAACGTTTTCGGCCTCTTCGATAAATAAATATATGATAATAAAGCGGGCGATATGCCCGCTTTATTTATGGCTTTAAAGACCAAATAATTCCATTATACGAGCCGCCGCAAAGCAGATCGTAAAGCCGCAGACGGCAGGGGTAAGTATTGACGCGGCAGTCCATTTAAGACTGCCGCTTTCTTTTTTTACGGTAAGCACAGTCGTGGAGCAGGGCCAATGTACAAGCGTAAACAGTAGGCAGCACACGGCGGTTTTAAGGGTCCATCCGTTTTCCAAGAATAAATCGCGTATCATAACAAGGCTTTCGGCGTCGCTTATTGAACCTGTTGCCATATATCCCATAACTATAAGCGGAAGCACGATCTCGTTTGCGGGAAAGCCCAGAATGAACGCGGTAAGTATAACGCCGTCAAGACCGAACTGACGGGCGAAGGGGTCAAGAAAGCCCGTTATGTGCATAATAAGGCTTTTGTCGCCCACAAAGACGTTGGCAAGCACCCATATCACAAGCCCGGCGGGCGCGGCCACCGACGCGGCGCGGCCGAGAACAAAGACAATCCTGTCTCTTACGCTGTCGAAAATGACCTGCCCTATGCGCGGCACGCGGTACGGCGGCAGCTCAAGGACGAAGGAGGAGGGAATCCCCCGAAGGCACGTCTTTGAAAGAAGCTTCGACACAAGAAGCGTAAGAATTACGCCGAGCAATATGACCGAAAAGAGTATGAGCGCGGCGGTGATTTTTGAGAGCGCGCCCCCGTCGCCCGCAAAGAACATGGTAATTATTGCGATAAGGGCGGGAAAGCGGCCGTTACATGGCACGAAGGCGTTTGTTATCATGGCGATGAGCCGCTCGCGGGGCGAGTCGATGATGCGGCACCCCGTAACTCCCACGGCGTTGCACCCGAAGCCCATGCACATTGTGAGCGACTGCTTCCCGCAGGCGCAGGCGCGCCGAAAGAGGGCGTCAAGGTTAAAGGCTATGCGGGGCAGATAGCCGAAGTCCTCCAAAAGGGCGAACATGGGAAAAAAGATGGCCATGGGCGGGAGCATTACGGCTATGACCCATGTAAGCACGCGGTACATGCCGTCGATTAGCGCGCCCGAGAGCATGGGCGGAAGGGAGGAGCCCTGCGCCCATGACGAAAGACGCTCCCCCAGCCGCCCGAAAATGAAGGAGAGCGCCTCGGACGGGTAATTCGCGCCCGACACCGTAAGCCAGAACACGAAAAAAAGAAGCAGCGCCATAATGGGAAAGCCCGCGGCGCGGTTTAAAAAGACGCGGTCGAGCCTTCTGTCAAAGGAGGAGTCGGCCTCCGTTTTTACGCATTCGCGGGCGATGGCCTCGGCAGTCCTGACGTAAAGCGCCGCCTCCTCATCCTCCGACGCGCCGGGCGGCAGGGTAAGGCGAAGCTGATTATTCACGCCGCCCGCCGCCGCCCGCTCCACCGCGGCCATGAGCGCGTCAATGCCCTCGCCGCGCCGCGCGCTGCAGGCGACGACGGGCACGCCAAGCCGCCGCGAGAGCAGCTCAAGGTCGGGGCTTACGCCCTTTTTCTTCGCTTCGTCCATGAGGTTTACGCAGAGCACCACGTTTTTCGCCGCGCTCATTATCTCAAGCGCAAGAATAAGCCCGCGCTCAAGGCAGGTGGCGTCGCATACGACGACGGTTGCGTCCGCGCCGCCGTGAAGGATGAAATCCGCGGCGTTCTTTTCGTCCCGGGAGGGGCCTTTTAGCGAATATGCCCCGGGAGTGTCTGTTATAAGAAAGGAGCGGTCGCCGCGGACGCACCGCCCCGAAGCGGAGGCCACCGTTTTTCCCGCCCAGTTGCCCGTGTGCTGGCGCTCATGCGTAAGGGCGTTGAATATGGTGGACTTTCCCACGTTGGGGTTTCCCGCCAGCGCCACAAGCACCTCTTTTTTCATATCGTTTTCGATAATATCACCTCCCGCGCGTCGCACGCCCTTACGGCCGCGACAGCGCCGTGTATGACGTATGCCCGAGGGTCGCCGAAGGGCGCGGCGCATACGCAGACCACCCGCGTCCCCGGCACGAGCCCTATATCCGTAAGACGGCGGCGCATGGCCCCCGACGAGCCCACCGACGCCACATACGCCCATTCCCCGACGCGAAGCGCGTCAAGGGTGAATGTTTCTTTATCCATAAGCTCACTTCCGAAATGACAGTCGCTTTAATATATGCCCCGCGCCCTCGAACGGTTACATCATGAAGATTTCCGATAAAAAGCTCTTGAATTTTGCGATAAATCGGTATTAAAATAAAAGTAAAGATATGTTTCCGAGTCACTCTGAATTCAAAACAAACCAACGGCGTGAAAAACGCACGCAATACTTTTTCCCCAAAACGGCACACTCAAAGCACGAACAACTAAATATCAGTATCGGAGGGATTGAAATGAAGAAAAGGATTCTTGGCATGGCGCTTGTCATCTGCCTTTTGGCGGCGTTCATCCCCGTAACGGCACACGCCGCAAGCGGCACGTGCGGCGATAACTTAAGCTGGGAGCTTGACGCCGACGGCGTTCTTACGATCTCTGGCACGGGCGACATGAAGGAGATCTACGACTACGGTCAGGCCGAGTGGAACGCTGTAAAAGGCGATATAAAGGCCCTCGTCGTGAAGGGAGGGGTCACGTCGATTGCAAATTACGCGTTCTGGGACTGTCAGAATCTGACCCAGGTGAGCCTTCCGCAAAGTCTCGTTTCCATAGGAAAGGCCTCGTTTCTGTACTGCGAGAATATAAGCTCGCTCAAGCTGCCGCCCAACGTGGAGAGTATCGGGGACTGGGCATTCGTACATTGCAAATCGATGCGCGAAATACATATACCAAAGTCGGTCGCGACGATAGGCGAGACTGTCTTTGAGGGCTGCGAGGCGCTGGAGGATATATATTACGGCGGCTCCGGAAGTGAGTGGGGCACCATAACGTGGGGCAGCGACGACCGTTATCCCGAGGGCATACGTATTCATTACGACGCGGCGTCCGGTACGGTTACGGATGAAGACGGAAAGCTTTCCGGCACCTGCGGTGAAAGCTTAAGCTGGGTGCTTGACGCCTCCGGCGTTCTTACAATCTCCGGCACGGGCGACATGACGGACTTCGAGGACGAAATGTCAATGCCCTGGTTTGGTGCCGCAGACAGGATACAGCACGTAAAAATCGAGCCGGGAGTCACGGGCGTGGGCAATTATGCCTTTACGTACTGCTACTATATTGAGGACATTGAGTTTTCGCCCGATCTCGTAAGGATAGGCGATTATGCCTTCGAGGCCTGTGTTTCCGTGCGGGAGCTTTCCCTTCCCGCCTCAATTCAGCACATCGGCACGGACGCTTTTATGAAATGCCATTTTTCGTCCATAACCGTCGGGGAGGGCTGCACGGCCTACCAAAGCCAAAGCGACACGCTTTTTAACAGCGATAAGACGACACTGATTCTTTATGCCACCAGGAAGGACGCCGCGTCCTATAATATACCCGAGGGCGTAAAGACCGTTGCGAACGGCGCGTTTTTCGCCGCCTACGACTTAAAAAGCGTGACCATCCCGGACGGCGTGCGCGCCATCGGGCAGCAGGCGTTTCAGGACTGCCGGGGACTTACCGAGATCCGCCTGCCCCATAGTCTTAAAACGATAGGCTACTGGGCGTTTTACGACTGCACCTCCGTTAAGGACGTATACTACGACGGAACGCGGTCCGATTGGGACAAGGTACAGCTCGAAGCGGGCGACACGTCGTTCGTGGGAAAGAGAATGCATTTCAACGACAACACGACCGGTGAGGGAACGGCATTTTTTGAGATAGGAGAAGCAGTTGGAGAAGGCACGTGCGGCCCCGACCTTTACTGGCAGAAGGACAGCTCCGGCACGCTCCTTATATACGGAACCGGCTCGACGTACGATTTCAGGCGGACGGGAGTGTATAACGTGGGTGACGACGATTTCTTCCCCACGTGGATATTCCAAAGCCCCCCGACCCGAAGAGTCGTTATAAGCTCCGGCGTGACGGGCATAGGAAGATGCGCGTTCACGGACGTTCCCGATATTATAAAAAAATCGTTCCACGTATACTTGGGATACGTAACGGATATCTATTATGAAGGCACCGAGGAGGAGTGGCTCGCGTTTGCCGACAACATTTCGGATGCATACAATGAATATCTTGACGGGGCAACGGTGCATACGAACATTCAGATCCGTTACGCGGGCGATGAGCCCGCACCTGCCGCTGAGATTTCCGAGCCTGCGGTTGAGGGCGGCACGGTCACCTTCACGGTGAGCGTTACAGAGGATGCGGGAGCGTGGTTTGCCGTGTATGACCAAAGCGGCAGAGTAATAGACGTGGAGTACAGGCCTTTGACCGTCGATGAAGAAAACGAGCTTACGTTTACCAAAGATGATGAGAATGCTTCGCGCTTTTGCCTGTTTGTGCTGGGAGACGGTTTTATCCCCCTGTGCAGTGGATCCGCCGGAGATTTTTAAAGCGGGCGTCCCACGGATCAAAAAGAGGCTGCGCCTTATACGGCTTTATCCCCGGGAACTGTTCGCGTTTCCGGGGATTTTTGCGCCGAAGTTAAAAACGGCGCGTACAAGGGCGCCTAAAAGCGGGCGTACGCCGCTTATCCAAATATGTCTTGCAATTATCGCATGTTGTATTTAAAATTATAATAATAAGCGAAATAAATACTGAGGGGTGGCGCTATGCCTTCAAATGTTTTGAGTCTTGCCTTAAGCGGCATTGACGCGATAAAAATAAATGTTGAGATCGATACAGCAAACGCAATACCGGCCTTTGAGATAGTTGGACTGCCGGATGCAGCCGTGAAGGAGTCGAGAGAAAGAGTCAAGCTTGCGCTGAGAAACAGCAGGCTCTATTTCCCGATAGCAAGGCTTACGGCAAACCTTGCTCCGGGAGGAGTAAAGAAGGAGGGCCCTATATACGATCTGCCCATAGCCGTAGGTATAATGCTGCTTGAGGGACGCATTGACGCCTCCGCCGTTTTTAAGGCGGCCTTTGTGGGCGAGCTTTCGCTCGACGGCAGAGTCTGCCGCATAGACGGCGTGCTCCCCATGACGATAGGCGCAATGAAGATGGGGATAGAACGCCTTTTTGTGCCGTATGAGAATATGCGCGAGGCATCGGCCGTTTCGGGCATAGAAGTTTACGGCGTGAAAAACTTAAACGAGCTGTACGCGCATCTTCTCGGGCAGGAAAAGATATCTCCCGCCGAGTCCGTACCTTTTGAAATAAGCGATCCGTCGGAGATCTTGGGCGACTTTTCGGAGGTGAGGGGACAGGAAAGCGTAAAGCGCGGCCTTGAAATAGCGTGTTCGGGCTTTCACAATGTGCTTATGATAGGTTCGCCGGGAAGCGGCAAAAGCATGCTTGCAAAGCGCATACCTACTATAATGCCGCCGATAACCTTCGAGGAGGCGATAGACGTAACTCAGGTATATTCCGTCGCGGGGATGCTGTCGGAAAATTCTCCGATGGTAAATATAAGGCCGTTTCGTTCGCCTCATCACACGATCTCCCCCGTGGGACTTTCGGGAGGCGGTAAGATACCGCATCCGGGAGAAGTTTCGCTTGCTCATCACGGCGTATTGTTTTTGGACGAGCTGCCCGAATTTCAAAAAAACGCGCTGGAGATACTCCGCCAGCCGCTGGAGGACGGAAAGGTGACGATAACGCGCGTCGGCGGTACGATAACGTATCCGTGCGACTTTATGCTGGTATGCGCGATGAATCCGTGCAGATGCGGATACCTAGGTCATCCCACCCGAAAATGCACGTGCTCGGAGCTTTCCGTAACGAAGTATCTTTCAAAGATATCGGGTCCGCTTTTGGACAGGATAGATCTTCATCTTGAAACGACTCCCGTGCCTTACGAGGCGCTTTCGTCAAGAGAAGCGGCCGAAACTTCAAAGCAGGTCTTGGAGCGGGTAAACCGCGCAAGAGAGATACAAAAGGAGCGCTTCAAGGGCGCCTCCACGCAGTTCAACGGCAGGCTTACATCCTCGCAGATACGCGAATTCTGCCGCCTTGGCGAAAAAGAGAACGAGGTGATGAAGAACGCCTTCGAGCGTCTCTCTCTTTCGGCGCGCGCCCATGACAAGATACTGCGCGTTTCAAGGACGATAGCCGACCTTGACGGCAAGCCCGATATAGAAGTCAAGCACATACTTGAAGCCATTTCCTACAGAAGCCTTGACAGAAAATATTTCTCCGGAATGTAAAATTTTGAGGGCGTTTTCACTTTTTTGATATAAAAAAATACGCCTTATGCAAATATTGCCCTAAAATACGTGATAAAAGCGAAGATTTTTGATGAAAATGAAAGAAAACGCTTAAAAACGCGCAAAAGATTAAATTTCCACAGAAAAAGTATTTACTTATGATAATAAAAATGATAAAATACAGGCACAATGTTATTCTTTAAACTGGGATTTTGTATCCAGAAAAATTAGGAGGTATTTCACGTGGCGAGAGCTAAAAAAACCATGGACGGCAATACCGCGGCGGCGTGGGTGTCGTACCCGTTTTCTGAGGTTGCCGCAATTTTCCCCATCACCCCTTCATCAGTAATGGCAGAGCTTACCGATGAGTGGGCTGCAAACGGAAAGAAAAATTTATTCGGTCAGGAAGTTAAGGTCGTTGAGATGCAGTCGGAGGGCGGCGCTGCAGGCGCGCTGCACGGTTCGCTTGCATCGGGTGCGCTTACGACGACGTATACCGCTTCGCAGGGCCTGCTTCTTATGATACCGAATCTGTACAAAATAGCAGGCGAGATGCTCCCCGCCGTACTCAACGTATCGGCAAGAGCTATAGCAACTCATGCGCTCTCCATTTTCGGCGACCATTCGGACGTTATGGCCTGCCGTCAGACGGGCTTTGCACTGCTTTGCTCAAACGACGCTCAGGAGGTCATGGACCTCGGCGCCGTTGCTCACCTTTCGGCTATAAAGGGCCGCGTGCCGTTCATTCATTTCTTTGACGGCTTCAGAACGTCTCATGAAATATCGAAGATAGAAGTTTGGGACGACGAGGATCTTAGAGATATGCTCGACTTTGATGCAGTTGACGCATTCAGAAAGTCTTCGATGAACCCCGAACGCCCGATACTCAGAGGCACTGCGCAGAACCCCGATATATTCTTCCAGGCAAGCGAGGCGTCCAACCGCTTCTATGCCGCTCTTCCCGCGCTCGTTGAGTCCTACATGAACAAGGTGAACGCAAAGATCGGCACTAACTACAAGCTGTTCAACTACTACGGCGCGCCCGACGCAAAGAACGTTATCGTTGCTATGGGTTCCGTATGCGATACGATAGAAGAGACCGTTGATTATCTGAACGCAAAGGGCGAAAAAGTCGGCCTTCTCAAGGTAAGACTTTACAGACCGTTCTCCATTGAGCATTTCTTAAAGGAGCTCCCCGCTACCGTTGAGAGGATCGCGGTTTTAGACAGAACGAAGGAGCCCGGCGCAACGGGCGAGCCCTTATTCCTCGACGTATGCGCTGCATACGCAGGCAAGAAGGACGCTCCCATGATCATCGCCGGACGTTACGGTTTAGGCTCGAAGGATACCATTCCTTCGCATATTTTAAGCGTATATGAGAACTTAAAGGCAGCCGAGCCCAAGGCGAAGTTCACTATCTCCATCGTGGACGACGTTACGAATCTTTCGCTCCCCGTTACCGAGGATATAGACACCGCTCCCGAGGGCACGATCTCCTGCAAGTTCTGGGGACTCGGCTCCGACGGTACCGTTGGCGCAAACAAGAACTCCATAAAGATAATCGGCGACAATACCGATATGTACGCTCAGGCATACTTCTCCTACGACTCGAAGAAGTCGGGCGGTATCACCACGTCGCATCTTCGTTTCGGCAAAAAGCCGATAAAGTCCACGTACCTTATCGACAAGGCCGACTTCGTTGCATGCCACAACCAGAGCTACGTATATAAGTACGACATGATAGGCGACATTAAGCCCGGCGGAACCTTCCTTTTAAACACCGTTTGGAAGGAAAGCGAGCTTGACGAAAAGCTCCCCGGAGAGATGAAGGCTTATATCGCTAACAACAACATAAACTTCTACATCGTTGACGGTGTTGAAATAGCAAGAGAGCTCGGTCTTGGCAACCGCATAAACATGGTGCTTCAGGCTGCATTCTTCAAGCTTGCAAACATAATCCCGATCGACGACGCAGTTAAATATATGAAGGCTGCAGTTGAAAAGACCTACGGCGCAAAGGGCGAGAAGGTCGTAAAGATGAACTGCGACGCTATAGACCGCGGCGTATCGAGCGCTGTTAAGGTAAACGTTCCCGCGTCGTGGAAGAACGCAAAGGCAGAGGCTGCAGTAAAGAAGGACGTTCCCGAATTTATCGAGAAGATACTTATCCCCGTAAACAGATTAAAGGGCGACAAGCTCCCCGTATCCACGTTCATTGGACGTGAGGACGGTCATCTCGAAGTGGGCAGCTCGGCATACGAGAAGCGCGGCATCGCCGTTGACGTTCCCGAGTGGACACCTGAAAACTGCGCACAGTGCAACCGCTGCGCTATGGTTTGTCCGCACGCGGCTATCCGTCCGATAGTTTACACCGCAGACGAGGCAGCGTCGGCTCCCGAAGATACGAAGTACGCTCCGAAGTTCGTCGGCAAGGGCGTTGATAACTTCAAGTTCTCCATCGCCGTTTCTCCGCTCGACTGCACCGGATGCGGCAACTGCGCAAACATCTGCCCCGGCAACAAGGGCGGCAAGGCGCTTGTTATGAAGCCCATCGAAAGCCAGATGCCTCAGCAGGCAGCTTACGACTACGCAGTAAAGCTTCCGCCTAAGGAGCTTCCGTTTGCAAGAGACACCGTTAAGGGTTCGCAGTTCTCGCAGCCGCTGCTCGAATACTCCGGCGCATGCGCAGGCTGCGGCGAAACGCCTTACGCTAAGCTTGTAACTCAGCTCTTCGGTGAGAGAGCATATATCGCCAACGCTACCGGATGCTCGTCCATCTGGGGCGGTTCGGCTCCCTCCACTCCGTACACTAAAAATTACGAAGGACGCGGTCCCGCATGGTCCAACTCTCTCTTTGAGGATAACGCTGAATACGGTCTCGGCATGTACACCGGCGCAGAGCATATCCGCGCTCGTCTTACGGGCGTTGCTAACGCGCTTTGTGATACCTGCGGCGACGACAACTTAAAGAAGCTCGTTTCCGAGTGGAACGCTTCATCGGGCAACAGCAAGGCTTCCATGGATGCAACGGCTAAGCTCGTTGCGGCTTTAGAGGCTTACGCTCCCAAGAACGACACCGAAAAGGCTCAGAAGGAAGAGCTCTTAAAGGATAAGGAATACATGGCTAAGAAGTCCATGTGGATATTCGGCGGCGACGGCTGGGCATACGATATCGGCTTCGGCGGTCTCGACCATGTTATCGCATCCGGCGAGAACGTAAACATTCTCGTATTCGATACCGAGGTTTACTCCAACACCGGCGGCCAGTCCTCGAAGTCCACGCCGAGAGGCGCAGTTGCTCAGTTTGCTGCTGCCGGCAAGGCTAACAGAAAGAAGGACCTTGCAGGTATAGCAATGTCCTACGGCAACGTATACGTGGCTTCCATCGCTATGGGCGCTGATTACAACCAGTGCGTAAAGGCTTTGGTTGAGGCTGAAAGCTACGAAGGCCCCTCCATCATCATTGCATATGCAACGTGCATCAACCACGGTATGACCGCAGGCATGGGCTTTGCACAGCGTGAGACGAAGGCGGCTGTTGACTCCGGATACTGGTTCAACTTCCGTTACGATCCGAGAAAGAAGGCGGCAGGCGAGAATCCGTTCATGCTCGATTCCAAGGAGCCCACGAAGTCGTACCGCGACTTTATCGGTTCGCAGGTTCGTTATACTTCGCTCGTGAGAAACTTCCCCGAGCGCGCAAAGGTGCTCTTCGAGTATGCTGAGCAGGATTCCAAGGAGCGTTACGAGACTTTAAAGAAGCTTGCAGCGCAGTAAGATATATTTAGCCACAAAGAAGCGTCGGGATAAAACCCGACGCTTTTTATATTATCTTTCTTTTGTTGACAACGGCGCATATATTTGATAAAATCACCAATGTAACAAAGGCGTTTCGTTTCTTTCGGAGCGCCTTTATCTTTTGATACGGATGTGATATCGTGAAACCTCTCATCGGTCTTGTGCCGCTTATAGATTATGAAAAAAACAGCTTGTGGATGATACCGGGTTATATGGACGGCGTTAGAGCCGCAGGGGGAATACCCGTTATACTGCCCCTTAACGCCGACATAGAGGATATGCGTGCTGTTATGGGCGCCGTGCACGGATTTATCTTAACGGGCGGGCATGACGTGTCGCCAGAGCTTTATGATAAGCGCCGTTCCCCGATTTGCGGCGAAACGTCAAAAGAGCGCGACGCGCTTGAATATGCGCTAATAGGCGAGGCTTTGCGCCTTGACAAGCCGATACTCGGCATATGCCGCGGACTGCAGCTTATGAATGTATACTTCGGCGGCACGCTTTATCAGGACATACCTTCGGAGCGCCCGTCTAAGCTTACGCATCAGATGAAGCCGCCCTACGACAGACGCGCGCATGATGTTTGCATAGAAAAAGACTCTTGCCTTTACAGGATAGCGGGCGAAAGCCTTATCCCCGTAAACAGCTATCATCACCAGGCGATAAGGGAATTGGGCAGCGGGCTTTTGCCCTCAGCTTACGCGCCCGACGGCATAGTCGAAGCGATAGAAAAACCGGACACGCGTTTTATGCTAGCCGTTCAGTGGCATCCTGAGCTCGACTTTCATAAAAACGAGGTCTCGCATAAACTGTTTTCGGCGCTCTGTGAGGCGGCGCGGCCATAAAATAAGTTTATTATTATTTACAATCTGTTTTCAATGTAGTATGATATAAGCAGCAAGCGAAAGGAGATCTAACAATGAAGAAAAAAATTGCGCTGATTTTATGTTTTGTATTAGCCTTTGCGTGTATGGTTCCGGCAATGGCGTCTTATTTGCAGAACACCGACCTTGATCATTATAAATATATGAATGTATATAAGGACGGCAAGGATACATACGTTAAGCCCGATCAGCCGATAACGCGCGGAGAATTGGCTAATGTTATTTTTAATCTGCTTAACAGCAATACGAAGAACGTGCATATTCAGAATTATACGAACTTCTCAGACCTGTCCGAGGATCACGAGTTTTTTAAGCAGATAAACTTCCTTGTATACAGAGGATTTCTTACCGGCTATCCCGACGGCACGTTTCGTCCCGACGGTGTGCTTACGCGCGCCGAGCTTGCGGAAGTAGTGGTTCGCACGCAGAAGTATGTAAGGAATATAACCACCATAAAGGCGCCCGACATTGAAGGACACTGGGCAATGGGCGCGATAAATACCATGATAATCCGCGGCTTTATGAAGGGCTATCCCGACGGCACATTCAAGCCCGACAATATACTTACGCGCGCCGAGGTCGCAGCAACGATGAACCGCGTATACAACAGAGAGCTTGATAGCTCGTCAATACTCCAGAACACGAGGCTTATAAATTCGATAACGAATCAAGTGGTAACGCCGTATGACTTCAAGCAGATATTCCCCGATCTGCCCGTGGATCACTGGGCATACGACGCTATGATGGAGGCCTGCGTTTCTCACCGCATTTACTGGGACGATGTGGGCAAGCGCGAGATATGGGTACAGGAGTTGTATGATTGAGGGATAAATAAAGACGAAACTTCGGTTTCAGATCGAAAAGAGCAGTTGTGTAAGATTACACGACTGCTTTTTTATTCAGAAAAGAAGGGTGTGTATAAATGGCGGTTTACGGTTACGTGAGGGTGAGCACCATGGAACAAAACGAGGACAGGCAGATGACGGCCATGCGGGAACAAGGGATAAGCGAGAGACAAATATATATCGATAAGCAGAGCGGAAAGGATTTTGACAGAAAAGGTTATATCAAGCTGTTAAAAAGACTTAAAAGCGGCGATCTTATCTATATTAAGAGCATCGACAGACTGGGGCGCAATTATGAAGAGATACAGCATGAATGGCGCGTTATAACAAAGGAGAAGAACGCGGACATCTGCGTAATAGACATGCCCATACTCGACACGCGGCGGGGAAAAGACCTGCTCGGAACTTTTGTAAGCGATATCGTATTGCAGGTCCTTTCGTTTGCGGCTGAAAACGAGCGCGAGAATATACTGCGGCGCCAGGCGGAGGGCATAGCCGAGGCAAAGGCTCGCGGAGTGCGCTTCGGCAGACCCAGGCGTGAGCTTCCGCCGAATTTTTTTGATGTATATATGCGCTGGAAAGAAAAAGAGATGACCCTTGACGAAGCGGCGCGCATGTGCTTTATGGCGCGATCGACGTTTTATGAGCGCGCGAAGGAATATGAAGAATGATGCCAGGAATAAAATGTAAAAAATCCGGAAAGGTATACTTTTCCAGACACCATATTTTGGCAGTTGTTTGAGGGAAATTTCGACAAAATGCCTAAATATCATAGACAGGAACAACTTGTTTATGCTATAATCTCAACATACAACTTCTGTGTACAAAAAAATCCGGAAAAGTATACTTTTCCGGACAAAACCGAAGGGGGAGGAAAGGATGAAAAATAGGAGACGTACGGTAATATTGTGGAGTATAATATGCTGTTTTACGATAGCTTTACTGCACAATTTCAATGTTACATCATATGCTGCGGACATTGTTTATGAAGATCAGACTTGCTTTTTTGATTATAGTGAAAATCTTTTTAACGATTCTGCTGTAGAAACAGGAAGCTATATATTCGGAGATGGGCGAATAGTCGCTCAAAAAAACAGCCAAGTTTTAAATGATTATATTCCGATCGAAAGTGGAGAAAGGTACTCATGGAGCCAGCAAAATGGTCTTCTGATCTCTACATACGATGAAAATCTGCAATTCATTGAAAGAATGAAGCCATATGTTTCTCCGGCATACTATAATAAAGTCTTTTCAGATAACGTGCGTTTTGTTAGGCTGAGTTGCTATAATAATCGTTTTTCAGATGGCTTTATGTTTGTTAAGGGCGATTTGCCTAACGAATATGTTCCTTATGCAACTTTAAAGACAAAATATTTGCCCGAAGATAAAAAGAATACAAAAACGGAAATAATAGATCCTTATTTGCAGTATGTTGCTTTCGATCCAAACGAAAACTTCGGTGATGCAACAGTTAAAGGCGCATTCTCTATTTATACACCTATAGGAGCACACAAGTATTTAAAATTAGAGTTTTTACATAATATCTATCCTGAATATGTGGCCGGAGCAGATAAGAAGTATAAAAACGGGGATTTATGGAGACTTAACCACGGCATTGAATGCAGTATCACAGAAGGGGGATTCGTAGAAGAACGTGAAATTATAGAAAACGGCGCTTATGAAGCGGCTTTATATTTGAATAATAAAGGCAGCGCGGTGGGTTCGTTTCATGGTTATGAAAAATTCAACCGCTGTATAGTTCTGCTTGACGGGAAAACGGTAATGGATGTGACGCGTGAGATAAACAGCGCCTATTCCGGGTGGCCGTCTGACTTCGATATTACCTCTTGCAAAGAAGTTGAGATAATGTATTGGGGAGATATTTATCAGATGGCCACACAAACAAAAATAGTAGAATGTTTCAGGCATTATACCATAAACTCTAATGGAATAGCAATAAAACAAAGACATAAATGGCTTGTTGCAGGTACGCATGGCGGTTTTTTGGGTATGTTATGCGTCAAACGAGTTTCTGACGACGGAAATCAACAAATTACCGATTCAGGTATTTGCGATATGGATTATGTGGTTTATGACATATCAAAATCGGGGCACAATACGGCAATATCACAATTAACAGATAAACAAGGAGATCATAATAACGTGCATTGGTCAAAAGTTTGGGGAAAAGAGAGCGGGATAACAGCAGAAGTTACTGTAGATTATGATAATTGGTTTTATATTTCACCTGAGAAAGCATACAATAAGCTTTATTTTAGAAAGGTTGAAAATACGGAAAGAGGCGGAAATTGGGATACTGTGTCTATCTATAAAATCAAAGCAGGGTAGTATTATAAGTTGCTTTATATTACTCCACGCATAAACACATCCCCCCGCCGAAATAACGAGAGACGGGGCGACGCAGGCGTTTCGTTCTCTTAGGGCGCAGGCCAAGGCAAACGGTATATCGGACATATTATTGGACGAAATAAACGATGAAGCAAGTCTCTCCCGCAAAGGCAGGGAAGTAAAATAACCCCCGCGACAAAAACAGCCCCGACGCACAGTCGCGGCTGTTTTAGCTCTGCTGCAATGTCAATATGCACCATATGTGTTCAAAATATTGACTTTTTGAACCTGATATGCATATAATATAGGTGCAGGAGGTGCATGATATGGCACAGGCAACTTTCAGCGTCCGTATGGACGAAGCGTTGAAAAAGCAGTTCGACGAGCTTTGTCAGGAGTTCGGGATGAATGCTTCGACTGCGATAAACGTATTTGCGAGGGCGGTAGTAAGAGAGCGAAGGATCCCCTTTGAGATATCGTCTCCCGTCGCCGAAATAACGAGAGACGGGGCGATGCAGGCGTTTCGTTCTCTTAGGGCGCAGGCCAAGACAAACGGAGTTTCTGACATGTCATTGGACGAAATAAACGATGAAATTAATCTCTCCCGCAAAGGAAGGGAAGCAAAACGATGATTTGCTATGCGGTAATAGATACAAACGTTTTAGTTTCGGCTTTGCTGTCAAGCAAAGAAGATGCGGCGACCGTTCGCGTTTTGGAAAGAATGCTTTCCGGCGATATAATTCCTGTTTATACAAATGAAATGATTTCCGAATACTGCGATGTATTGACTCGCAAAAAATTCGGGTTCGATGCTGATGCGGTAAATTATCTGATTGCAGCAATAGAAAAGTACGGTATTATGGTCAAGCCGCATACGCATGATATCGTGCGTACAGACATGAATGATCTGCCTTTTTATGAAGCTGTTTTGGAAAAACGCGAGGATAACGCCTATCTTGTGACAGGGAATCTAAAGCATTTCCCGCATGAACCGTTTGTTATTACTGCCGCGCAAATGATAGAAATTTTGGAAGCAAAATAACCCCCGCGACAAAAACAGCCCCGACGCGCAGTCGGGGCTGTTTTATCATCGTATTAACTTACGAATTTGCAGTTGCGGCATTAACCTTTGCGGCTAACTGAGACTTCTTTCTTGCAGCCGTATTCTTGTGGAGAATACCCTTCGTAACAGACTGGTCGATCTTCTTGACCGTGCCTCTGTAAGCTTCATGTATTGCATCAATGTTGCCATCGGCAACAGTTGCATCAAACTTTTTGAGCGTAGTCTTGAGATTAGATTTGAGGATCTGATTCTGGAGCGTCTTCTTTTTGGCAACTAAAACTCTCTTCTTGGCTGACTTAATGTTAGGCAAAAAATCCACCTCCATTCTCTATGTATCTTTAATCAGTGATTGATATTATATCAAAATACTCTTAGAAAATCAAGAGAAATTTTCATATAATTCTGATTTTTTTTGTTATGGTACAAATGATATGTGACAAAAGAGAATGGAAATTCAACTCGAACATGGTATGATGAAGTTACCACACAAATCAACCATGAAAGAGATGAATTTCCATGACCAGTTTAGCATCTGGCGCGCATTTCCGTCAACAGGTAATCAAGTATTCAGAGAAGAACGGAGTAACAAAAGCCGC